>JANXWY010000051.1 GCA_025350905.1 Verrucomicrobiota bacterium | reverse complement strand
CCCGGCACGCTGGTCAGCACTTTCGCCGCGAATTTTTCCCCGCGCAAAAGGCTTGAACAACTCTGGCGTAGGCGCAATATAGGATTCCATTGAACCAATCAGCCCTTACCCGCCTTGTGCCGGGACCTTTTTCCTGGAGTGAAACGTATCGTTTTGGCCAGGTGCCGCCAGCCGCATTGAAAAAGAACTGCTGGCCAAGCATCGGTTTAATGGTCGCCTGCTTCGTTTCGACAATCGCCGCCGCCGAGCCGGTCGGTGTGGCCACCACCAAGTCCAGCGAGAATGTCAGTTACTACCGGCAAATCCGGCCGATCCTCCAAGCCAATTGCCAGGGGTGTCACCAACCGGCGAAGGCCAAGGGCGGATTCGTAATGACGGATTTCAAAAAGCTGCTGGCCGGCGGCGAAGGCGAAGGCGCGGCGGTGGTGCCGGGGCAGCCGGAAAAAAGTTCCGTCCTCAGCATGGTCACTCCCAAGGACGGCGAAGTCCGGATGCCGAAAGGAAAGCCACCACTCAACGAGGATGAAATCGGCCTCATCACCGCCTGGATCAAGCAAGGCGCCGCCGATGACACGCCGCTGGACGCCAAGAAATATTTCGATGCCGAGCATCCGCCCGCGTACACGCTGCCGCCGGTGATTTCGTCGCTGGATTTTTCGCCGGACGGGCAATTGCTCGCCGTCGCGGGCTTTCACGAAGTTCTTCTTCACAAGGCCGACGGTTCGGGTGTGGTTGGCCGGCTCATCGGGCTTTCCGAACGCGTGCAGGCGGTGCGGTTTTCGCCTGATGGCCAATGGCTCGCGGTGGCGGGTGGCGATCCTGCGCGGCTCGGTGAAATTCAGGTGTGGGATGTCGCGAAGCGCAAACTCGCCGTTTCGGCGCCGGTCGCGTACGACACGCTGTTTGGCGTGAGCTGGTCGCCGGACGGGAAGCTCATCGCGTTCGGATGCGCGGACAACACGGTGCGGGCCATCGAAGCGGCGAACGGGAAGCAAGTCGTGCAAATGGGTTCGCACAGCGACTGGGCGTTGAGCACGACTTTTTCCGTCAACAGCGACCACATCATTTCCGGCGGGCGCGACATGAGCGTGAAGCTCACGGAGGTCGCCACGCAGAGGTTCATTGACAACGTCACTTCGATCACGCCCGGCGCGCTCAAGGGCGGCGTGCTTTCGGTGGCGACTCATCCGACCCTCGAACACGTCGTAACCGGCGGCTCGGACGGATTACCCAAGGTCTATCGCATCTTCCGCGAAACGAAACGCGAGATCGGGGACGACGCGCAGTTCATTGCGAACTTGTTTCCCATGCCGGGCCGCGTATTCAGCACTCGGTTCAGCGCCGACGGCAAGCGCATCGTCGCGGGCAGCAGCCTCGACGGCGCGGGTGAGGTGGTTGTCAGCAGCTACGACTTCACGAATGACGTGCCGAAGAATATCCGCGACATCATGGGCAAAGTTCCCGGCTCCCGAAACGCAGACGAGAAAAAGCTGTTTGAGGAATACAGCAAGCAAGGCATTCGGGAAATCGCACGGGTCGCCGTTTCGAACTCAGCCATTTACACCGTCGCCTTCGCCCCCAACAGCAAGACCGTCGCCGCCGCCGGGTCCGACGGCATGATCCGCCTCTTCGATGCGACGACCGGCGCGGTGACGAAGGAATTTCTCTCGGTGCCGAAAATTGAAGAACCTTTGGCAGCCGCCAGGCCAGCCTGGGCTGGCATCGCGCCAAAGGCGACCACGGCGAAGCTCTCCCCTGAGTCATTGCCTAAAGGTGCGAAGGTGGCCGGACTGGAGGTTCAGCCAGCCGCGATCAGGTTCGGCAGCCGAAACGACTATGCGCAACTGCTCGTCACCGCGCGCCTGGAATCAGGCGATACCGTGGATGCTACCCGGCTCGCCAATTACGCGGTGGAAACCAAACTGGCCGATGTTTCGTCTCGCGGAATTCTGCGCCCCCTGTCGAATGGTTCGGCCAAGCTCGTCGTATCGCTCGCGGGCCAGACGACCGAAGTTCCGATCGAGGCCACCGGAGTTGACAGCCAATACCGCGCTGATTTCATCCGCGACGTCGGGCCGGTGCTGACGAAAGTTGGCTGCAACGCCGGCACTTGCCATGGCGCCAAGGAAGGCAAGAATGGCTTCAAGCTTTCGCTGCGCGGCTATGATG
>JANXWY010000048.1 GCA_025350905.1 Verrucomicrobiota bacterium | reverse complement strand
CCGGGCCGCCGAAGTGCTGGGGTTGCATTACCAGATGGCGTGGCCGAACCGCGAGATGGAGACGTCTCGCAATGCCCGCCGCTCGCCGTTGCATGAGAAGACTTCCGCGCTCGGCGCCTGTTACGGGCAAAGCGCCGGTTGGGAACGGCCGCTTTGGTATGCGCCGGCCGGGATCAAACCGGAGATCCAGTATTCCTTTAAGAGACAGAACTGGGCGCCGTACGTGACGACGGAGGTGAAGGCCTGTCGCGGGAGTGCGGCACTGTTTGATCAATCCACTTTCGCCAAGTTCGAACTAAGCGGCGACGACGCTCTGGCAACGCTGCAAAGGTTATGTGGGAATGACGTGGATGTGCCGATCGGGCGCATCGTTTATACCGCGATGTTCAACGAGCGGGGGACTTTCGCCAGCGATCTCACCGTGGTCCGCTTGGCTGCCGACCGGTTTTACATCATCACCTCCACTCAACAAGCCGCGCATGATGCCGATTGGATTTTGCAGCACGTGCCCGCCGGAGCGGATGTGACCCTCACCGATATGACGGCGGCGCTGGGCGTGGTTTCGATCATGGGCCCGATGGCGCGGACGATTATTTCCCGGGTCACGGCGACGGACCCGAGCAACGTAGCGTTTCCCTTTGGGCACAGTGAGGAGATCCGGGTGGCCGGACAAACCGTGCGGGCTTTGCGCGTGACGTATGTCGGCGAACTGGGTTGGGAATTGCATGGCGCGGCGGCGGTCCTGCCGGCGGTGTGGGGCGCCTTGCTCGCCGCCGGAGCGCCGGAAGGAATCCGGCCGGCCGGGACTTATGCCATCAATACAATGCGCATCGAAAAAGCCTATCGCGCTTTTGGCACCGAGTTGTCCGTGGATGAGAATCCATTTCAAGCGGGACTCAGCTTCGCCATCGCATGGACCAAGGAATTTCTGGGCAAGGAAAAACTGCTCGAACTGAAAGACCAACCACTGACCAAGCGACTCGTTTCGCTCGCGCTCGAAGTGACAGATCCCACGGTCACGCTATGGGGCAATGAGCCGATTTTTCGGGATAACAAATTGGTGGGTTACACCAGCAGCGGCTGCTTCTCACCAACGCTCGGCAAGCCACTGGCTCTCGGTTACCTCAAGCGCCCCGGCGGCGGGTCGGTGGATAAGGATTACCTCACGAGCGGCACCTACACGATCTTGCAGGATGGAATCCACTGGCCCGCCAGCGTCAGTTTACAATCGCCCGTGGATCCCAAGCGGGAGCGTATTCTGGCCTGACCGACAAGTCGCGATTTTGGGTTCCGTTAGTGGGAGTTGACGTTCGACGGTTCACTTTTTCGGCCCATAAAATTGCACCAGCACCTCCGGCTTTCCCTCTGCCTTTGTTGTTACAGCACGCCACAAAATGGTTTTGTAACCACCTAATGGGATGCAGTCCGTAAGAATACTTCTGACTGTTGCATTGCTAGCATTAACTGCGACCACTGTGACGCAGTCGTTAAAAGCTCCCTGGCTGCCAGCTTCCTCTGTCCCATCTAAAACGACTCCAACCTTTTCCGCAACGGCTACTACGAGTCCATTGCCTTTCACAAGATTCCGGCCTGCCTCATCCTTGACTACACACCCCACCAGATTACCTGAATATCGCAAACTCGTACGTTTGTTCAGAACGTAATCCTTTTCGGCTAACGCCTGTTCGATGATATGCACAATCTTTGGATTCTTTGAATTCTGTGCCACATTGAATCCTGGCAAATCGCGGCGCAACTTTGCGACCAGCAAAGGGATGGTAGTGACGTTCGCATCGTTTGTGACCATTGAATTGAACACTGATGACTTCCCTGTGAGTGCATAACCCCGATACTCCAACGTAAAGTGGCACATGAATTTTTGGCCCATGGCAAACAGGTAATCAACACACATAAACATTTCCGGTTCTTTTATATTCCCCTTAATGGTTTCGTCCCATTTCATCGCCGTCTGAGCGCTTGCCTTCAAAAGGCTGATAATTCGGCTCTCCGAATAGGGTTGATTGGCATTCAGTCCTCCAAAAGTCGGAGGCAAAGGAATGATGATGTCGTCTGATTCCCCGTGAAGCCAGGCGGCAACGAAAGAGACAGCCGGGATATTCAAATAACGGAGTTCATAATCCTGCTTTTTTATTTGTGGTAATTGTTCCGCTATTCGCAGCGCCTCCACGGTTTCGGTGGCAAAACCAGACTTCTCCAGCGATTCAAATCCACGCGCTTTACCAGATTTTGCGTCGGCGTTTAATACTGCCACCCCAACGCCGTTAGTTCCCTGACTAAGAGGATACCGCCAACAATAAGGTTTCGCCGCAGAGAGCATGTTCCCCGCAACCAGGTTCGTCAGTCCAACAACATAGCCGCGATGGGGGGCGACGATTGCCAAATCTTCGATGCGTGAAACTCCGAGGAATTTGAGGTCGAGATTTTTGTACACAATTTGGCGGCCCCGGTCCGGAGCTTTGGGATAGACGATGGCCGCATCGCAATTGCCACTTAGAATGAGCGCGAGCCAGAGGGTGATTTTTCGACGAATCATGGTGCAAACTCGTACGGTGTTGTTTTCAATTTCGAGATCGCAACCTTTCTGAAATCCTGAGACTTCAGAGACATAAGCCGCTCTCCGGCGTCCCCGCCACTATTGCCATAGGCAAACTGCTGAATCTCTGCCATCCATTGCCCATTCTCCTGGACGATGCGGAAAATACGACGCGTTTCTGTGTCGCCATAGCGAACGTGCTCCTGCGCTTCGCGGGTGACAACGGAAAACCAGAGAATAGCTTCGTGCGCCCCGTAACTTGAAAATACTCCTTTGTGTGTTCCGCGAAAGACATAGGTCACCCAGCGATAATTCCTCCAATATGGGCCCATCTCTGGAAGTGACGCTACGCTAACCACGCTATCTTCCTTTCCGTCATTATCTAAATCAAGATGCCGAATCCAGATATGCGCGGCGGATTTGATCTCCGGTATGGGAATCAAATCCAGCACCTCTGGCTCGAGGACCGCCGGAACCTCCATGCTTGGCAACCACTCGCTTCCGTTCGCCATAAGTCCAGCCTGCCGGTTCGCTGTCGTAGAGCAACCTGACAAACCACTGCTCAAAACGAGTACGAGGCAGGGGATGATTTTGGGGTTCAGAGTCATTTACTTTACTTTCACAGGAACGGGCCAAGTCTTGTCCGTATGGAGATCCATCTCTTGGCCATCAATAATGGATTTGATTACCTTCCTGGCTTTGAGATCTATCCAAAAGCTGCCTGCAAATTTGCCTCCCTCACTTACTAAATCCAAACGCAACAACCCATCGGTTAAGTCAATCGCCTTGATTGATGGTGTCCCCGGTTGCGAACCTCCTAACGATTGAGCTGTAAAAAAGCCAAAGGGGGCGGCGACGCTGAGGGAAACTCCGAACAGGTTTTTATCCTCTTGGCTTGCCAATTTTTGCTCATCGAACTCTGATATGAATCGCGAAATCAGTAAATCAAGGTTCCCTCCGGATTTCGACATCTTGAAGTAGTCTTTTCGACATCCAAGTTTTCCGCCAAAGAGAAAGCATGCAATCATTCCCGAGCTGTCGGAAATATAAAATGTTTGACCACCGGAAACGATATAGCTCGTTCGGGTGTGAGGATCAAAAACTGCCGCCAGCGGGAATCGAGAACCATATTGAACAGATTTTGCGTTTAGGTTCTCGCTTTTACTTGTTGTTCGCGTTGGGCCAGATGAGCCGGGTACAATAAGCTTGATCGTTGTTTCTTCCCACGGCTTGGTGGTTTGCAGTTTCGCCGGTGCGTCGGTCGTGGCACAGCCTGACAAAACGCCGGGCAAAACGAGCGCGAGGTTGAGGAGGATTTTAAGGGGTGATTTCATTTTATGGTCGAAGTACGTGCGCCACCGAAACCGAGCAGCATGGCTGGACCGAGCAGCGGACGCCAAAGCGCAGTGTAACTCGCGAGCTGTCCCCGCACTGCGGTCTCGCCCGTCTCGCCAACCAGCTCCACCAGCATGTAGAAATCATCGGTGCTGCGCCAGCAAATAATCTCGACTGTCCCATGCAGCCGTTCTACCCGGCCAGTGAAGAACGCCCGCTCAGCCCCTCCACGGGCGAGAACTGCGCAATCCGGCTTCCGGCCTCGGACCAACCAGGCGCTGGTTTGGCCGGAGGCGGTCTCCGTCCGCAAGGAACCACTGGACGCAACGGGCGGATGAAAGACCACCAAGCAACAGTTCTGGTGGCGAAACGAAAAAGCCACGTAGCGGCGGCCATCCGCAGCCGTGCCGGAACAAGCGAGCGCGATTCTCAAGTGCGTGCCCTCCGGGGTCTGCTCACCGTCGCCTTTGAGATTGGTGGCAGCACCGTAGAAATCGCGGACGGTCGTGCAACCGGTGCAACAGAGGAAGCTGGTGGCGAGAAAAGAAAATATTGCGGTGCGCATTATATTGCCGGCCAACGAATCAAAAGTGGCGATTAAATAAAAACCCGCAACCAACGCAGCGAGACCGCAAAACAACAAGACGGCGCCGAACAAACGATCAGGACCCATTGCGGATTTTGGCGGGACAGCGGGCTCAACAATTTCCACAAGGGGAGTTTTTGCGCTTTGGGCAGGCATAGCTTTTCCTGTTTCGTTTTTCGCCTTCTCAAGCTTTTGTTGTTCGTCCGCCCGAAAGCCGCGAAAAGTTTCGGCAAGGCTATTCGCAATCCTTGCCGCCATTACGGGATTTGCATCCGTCACGCTGATGTCGATAAATTTTGTGTTTTTGATGCCATGGAAACTTAGCCGTTGTCGGAGCAACCGAAGGGTTTCGTAGGTTTCAAGCGTTTTGCCTCCAGCATATTTTCCGCCCCATTCCGCATTCAAATGCAAAGCTTCGATGACTCGACCAAGCAGGAGGGTGGATTGAATAACTTCAAATTCAGTTTGAATGAAATAGGACCCATACCCGCCCGGTTCGACTACAGCCTCATAATGTTCAATCACGATACGCGTCGTGGCTTGATACTTTGCCGGAATCACCAAAAGCCAAAGTCCGACCCCACATAGCGCCAGGCCAATCAGGATCGCTACGAGGCCAAATCGTTTTGCCGTGTGAGACCTCATATCATGGGGCGACTCTAGGCCGGGGCCATGGGCGGGTCAATTCCAGCGTCAAGCATCGACGCCGGAAGCTGCGGGAACGTAGAACCCGAGAACCGGAATTGATTTTGAACAGGAGCCAGCAGAGTCAATGGAGCAAAAGCCTTGGCCCGAAAAGCTCTGGTACCAAAGGTCGGGGAACCCTGCTCCCGGAAGTTGGTGCCAACGCTCGCCCGCACCCGGACGCACCCCAGTCGCGGAAGCGATCCTTGACATGGAGCGTTAAGTAGATCGTGATGTAGACATGGCCGCGCAACACTATTACCCGGCGAGATTTTTCCAGGGCAATGATATTGCCGGGATTTCAATTTTTGAATGGACGTCCGCTGAATGAGAGGGCGATTTTACCGACTCACGCGCGATCTTCACTTGTACCTTGGGCTGTTCAGCAGCCCATTCGTGCTGGTCTTTGCCCTCAGCGTTTTTTTTCTAGTCCACGCCTGGCTGCCGAAGTCCACTCCCGAAATCGCCAC
>JANXWY010000039.1 GCA_025350905.1 Verrucomicrobiota bacterium | reverse complement strand
CCCTCAACGCGTGCGGCCGCGCATTGTCCGTCTTAGATTTCGCGGCGCAACATTGACTCCAGCCGCCATGCTTTTCCGTCCGCTCCCGTTTTCGCCTGCTCCCACCCCACGCCGCTTTCCCTCAAAATTACAATTGCTGCCCAAATGATCCAGGGTATTGTCTCCGTTCGGTTTCTGTCGTGTACTTGAGGTTGCGAAACAAACGGCAGGAAGCAAAGCCACCCGCCCCTATCTCCTACGCTGGCAAAATGACTCCCTTCCGCCAGTTCAGGCGACAGGTGTTGTAGCGTTCAGCGGGTGAACTCCACGACTCATGCGGACGCGGTACGGTGAAATACTCAAATAACAATTCGTCCTTGGAGGCGGTGGTCCGCGAAAATCCGTGGCGGCTTTTCACGTAGTCTTCGAGCTGCAGCTCATCGTTAATCTTATACGGCACCGGCAACTCTCCCCCGTCATCGGCTTTCTGCATGCCGTGGAGATTGTGATAGCCGCCGTTACCAATCACGAAATACGGAACCGACTTCTTGCCATATTGACGGGTAAATCGCTGGAAGTTGTGAACATGCGCGGTCAGCACCGCATCGGGCAAACGCTTGGCGGCTGTGTAGGCGCCTTCCAACAGAGCTTCCAATTCTTCACTGCCGCTGTGGTGGTTATCTGCCGAATAAATCGGATGATGCACCGCAACAATGAGCGCCTTGTCTTTGTCGGCATGCTTCAATTCGCCGATGAACCAATCCAGCTGGTCTTGTTTGAAGCGGCCACCCGATGGCACGTTACTATAAAGGCCGACAAGATTCACAAAGGGAGTTTCCAGAGTGAAGTAGCAGTTTGGTTGCGTCATCGCCGACCGGTGCACATCCAGCGCTTCGGGTGTGATGACCGGGTCTTTGCTGCAAAAATTGCGCATGAAAGCGCCGAGCGAATCTTCCCCATCACCCGGCGGCATTCCGTCATGGTTGCCCGGAATCGCGAAGATGGGCGCGGCATAGTTTTCGTAGGCTTCATAGAATTGAGGGAAATAGTTTTCTTTTTCGCCCTTGAAATACACCACATCGCCCAGATGGTAGAAAAACGCGGGGCGATCAGCTTCATCCACAGTCAGTTGCTCAGCCATTTTTTTGGCGACAATGGTTTGAGGAACTGCGTCTTTGATGCCGCCGGTGTCACCGACGGTATGGAATACGACTTGGCCAGACTTCTTGATAGCTTTGAGTTGTGCTTGCCCCTCTTTTGACCCCGACAGAACGGATTCCAACGTCATACGATACGGGGCGGCCCCGGTCGGTGCTGGCAGTGGTTGAAAAGCTTCATTGCCTCTGGCGGGGTGCGGCCTTGCCGCGTGCAACCGCGCTGGGCCTGAACGCGTGTTTACGGGATGGTCGAACAACGGCGTCCCGAATGACCGATGATTTTTGTTGCTCATATCTTTCCTGATAGTTTTTGGTTGGTTTTTTAGCCTGCGGTGTGACGGGGTAGATTCTGGATACTCCAGAATTTTCTGTCCAGTTACAAATTAGTGACGGCGCTTTTTAGAAGTATTCCTGGTTAAGTTTCCCTGTTTCAGCCTTCGGGCTGATCTGGCATTGTGGTTTCCTCAGCCAAAGAATCAGACCATCAGATAGAAGGAAATATTTTTGATTAATTATCGGAATAAACGCCGTTACGATCGTGTCATCAGGGTTTAGGCACTTTGGTGTCGAAAACACTGGCGACTTCGCTGTGACAGCAAGGAACACTCTTCGATGCGCTAGCCATTGATTTAAGAACGTTGCCCGCCCCACCCGCGGATTGAGCTGACTCAATGCAAAATCAGTTCTTGCCATTAGCGAATCACAATAAGTAAATTCGCCCTAGTCACGCCGAAATTTGAACCACGTCAGAACGTTGGGGTATGCCAAGCGCTTATTTAATAGGTCGAAACGGCAGGAACTCATGAGTGTGAATTCCACATTGAGTTTTCGGAAGCGCATCGCGATTCCCCTCCTCGTAGTTGCCGCTCTCGTGCTGCTTCCTGCTCCAGCCCAGCCGACTTAACCACAGGGCGATGGTGGAAGTGGGCCGCTTAAACTGTGTCCCTAACTCCGCCAGCGTCGCGTCCGGCTGCCGCGCGAGCCGCTGTTGCAGGCGGGTCTTGCGGGCTGCGGTCAGGAGGGACTTGCGGCCGCAGCGGTGGGTTTGCGGCGCCAACGTGCCGCGGGCCTTGAAGTGCTGGCGCACCCGCCGCACGGCGGCCACGCAATGGCCGAAGCGGGCGGCGATCTCGGCGGTGCTTTTGCCCTGGTCGTAGAGCTTGAGGATACGTTCACGCACAGCGACAGGAATGGCTTTCATGGCGAAACCCTCCCATAACCGCCAACCAATTGAAAGCTATATTATTTATGGAACTGCTCTAGCGGCTTGGGCGTGAGTCGCGCCTGCTTTCCGGCGAAAATCCTTGGCATTACGATCTTGATGGTAAGTCCGCCGATTTATCCTGATTAATTAACTTTTAATGATTAACAACTAATTGTACATAAGCATGTTGTGATAATCATATCCATAAAACTTGATTTTTATCGATAATCGTTTAGATTGTATCTATAGAACATGGCAAAACTCGAAAATATCAAAAGAGACTCACTGGCAAAACTCATCGCGAACGCATTAGAAAACTGGATATTCCAAGAGAAGTTCAAGCCGGGCGAACGCCTGAAAGAATCGCACGTTGCAAAGCAGCTCGGCACCTCGCAAACACCCGTGCGCGAAGCGCTCAGAATCTTGGAGGAGCGAGGGATCGTCACGCACGTTCCCGATAAAGGCGCGACAGTTGTCAACCTCTCCCAACAAGATATTAGCGAGATGCTGGCGCTACGCCGACTGTTGGAGCCAATGGCGTTGGAAGCGGCCCGTTGTAAAGCGACGGAGGAAGAAAAGAAACAGACGCAAACACTTTTAGAAAAACTCGGGACCGCTGCTGAAGAAAATGATCTCCTGAGCTATCATGCCCTACATATGGAATTTCACCGAAACATTTGGAAGCTCAGCCACAATCAACATTTGGCCGTGCTACTTGATCGAATCTGTGCACCGCTTTGGGCTTTTTATCGACACCGTGTTCGCAACAATTCCGGCAGACAACTGAGTGGTAAAAAAACGCATAAGCCGCTGGTTGATTTCATCGTCAAGAGTGATCCCCTTACAACAACAGCACAACAGCTCATGGATGAGCATTTTGAAGATGTTGCTGGCTTTGCACCAAAAGATATCGTGGCCCAGTGAATTGGCAGACATTCTCCATCAGGGACTGTCGAACCGGCCCATCCTGGCTCGGGAAAGCATGCCCCTATATGGTTGTCCACTGGATCATGTAGCCGTTGCGCTCGCCTCTCCCAAAGTCCTGAGATCCTATTGGCAAATTCTGACACATTCCGGGGCCCGCACAATCGAGCCCGTGCATTTGTGGCCGGATGAAATTCCCAAATGCAAAAAGGTTCCGGATCAGCAAAAAAAATGGATGGCCACAATCGATTGTGTTGGATTCAAAATTGTCCTGCTGGCGCCGCACAACAATTGTGACTTAATCGCACAATTTCTCAGAAAAGCAGGGCCAAACGTTCACCATTTGGCCCTTGCCACCGTCAATATTCAGCGAGCGCTTGCGGAATGTTTGAAGGTGTGCGTATTCCGGGGGCTGTCGGACACTGATTCCAATTTCTGTCGGACAGCGTTCCGATTTGAGCCGGACACCGTTCCGATTCCTATCGGACAGTGTTCCGGGCTGAGGTCGGACAGTTTTTGGGCCGCATTGGAATGGTG
>JANXWY010000022.1 GCA_025350905.1 Verrucomicrobiota bacterium | reverse complement strand
GGGATAGCCACCGCGCGCCAGCGGCGGGATACCCTTGCGATGATCTGAAAATCCCTAAAGTCACTTCGGAATGGAGGCCTGCGTTTCTTCGGAAACCGCCAGGATCAGGCCGCGTTTTCTAGCCCTGTGGGATGACTGTGTAATTAATTCAAGTTTTACGGCACTGATGCCCTGATTGAAATTGCGCAGGTCGGGAAAACTTGAACATGGGGTGCTTTCCTAGCTTGCATTTCCCACGGGATGTGCAGGACGCCAAGTTTCGCGCCCTGTCCCGGGGACAATCGGCGGCGGTCAACCACCGTAGCGACCAGGCCTCCGTGCCGGCCGGAGAGCCGTGGCCTCCTGCCGGGCGGCCGGGCCCCGCATCGCCCGCGGCATTGGAGTTTTCGGATGTCGGCCCGATTTTGCGACGTTACTTCCTCGGGACAAGGGTGCGCACCCGCTTATCAAGCTGGCTGGCCTGACGCTACGCCGACCGGAAGGTTTGGACTTCGGACTCGACGCCGGCCTATCGCCGACAGTAATTTTTCGAACAGCACAACCTCCTAAACTATCGCAATATGAAACAAACCAAATTCAACCCGATTAATCGTCGGCAATTTCTTTATCGCGCCGGGGCGGGCGTCGCCCTGTTCAGTATTCTTCCCGGTTGTGCCACCCGCGGCGGCCGGCGGCTTTCGCAGAACGACAAACTCAACGTGGCCGGCATCGGCATCGGCAGCCGGGGTGGCGCCGATGTGGCCGAGGTGGCAGGCCTGGGCGACAACATCGTCGCGTTGTGCGACGTGGATGAAAACTACGCCGCCAAGGAATTCGCCAAATACCCGAACGCGAAACGCTTCACCGACTATCGCGTGATGCTGGACAAAATGGGCCCGGAGATTGACGGCGTAATCATCGGCACGCCCGATCATACCCACGCCATCATCGCCATGGAAGCCATGCGCCGCGGCAAGCATGTCTATTGTGAAAAGCCGTTGGCGCATTCGATCCATGAAGTCCGCGAGCTCATGGCCGCCGCGGACAAATACAAAGTGGTGACCCAGCTCGGTAATCAGGGACACTCCAGCGATACCATTCGCCGTCTGTGCGAGTGGGTCTGGGCGGGCGCCATCGGACCGGTCCACACCGTCCATGCGGGTTGCGATGCGTTCAAGGACGTTTACTGCCAGATCCCCAAGTTGGAAAAGTTGAACCAGACCTACGAAGTGCCCAAAGGACTCGATTACGATCTCTGGATTGGTCCGGTGCCGTTCCGCCCTTACACCCCGCTCTGGGTCCCCTGGAACTGGCGCGGCTGGATGCCCTTCGGCGGCGGCGCGATCGGCGATTGGATTTGTCATGTCGTGGATCCGACCTTCTGGGCGCTGGATCTCGACGCACCGGCAACCGTTCAGGCCGAAGTGACCGACTATGATCCCGCGAAACAAGGGCTCTGCTATCCTTCCGCGACTAAAATCACTTTCGAATTTCCGGCCAAAAAGGCGCGCGGTCCGGTCAAACTGGTGTGGTATGACGGCAACAACACGATTCCCAAACCCAAAGATTTCCCGGCGGATGAAAAAATCCCCGGCACCGGCGCGATCCTGATGGGGGACAAGGGCATGATCGTCCACGGTTCGCACGGCGGCGGCGGTTGCCATCTCGTGCCGGACAACCTCATGGAGCAATACTCCGTGAAAAATGCGCCGGCGCAAAAAATCGCGCGCATCAAGGGTCACGCCTGGGATTGGGCCGACGCGATTCGCAACGGACGCAAAGCCGGGTCTCATTTCGGCTACGGGGGGCCGCTCACTCAGGTGGCGTTGCTCGGGCTCATTGCCATTCGTTACCCAGGTGAAACGCTCAAGTGGGATGACCGGGCGATGCGCTTCACGAACAACGTTGCGGCCAACGCTTACCTCAACCCGGCCTACCGCCCCGGCTGGAAACTCTGAGTTTATTCGGTCCGCTTGGCGCCATGAGATATTCCGGGACCTTGATCCTCGGCGCCGTGCTGTCGATTGGGGTGAGTTCAGCCCAGGGGCAAACCCGCGCAGATTCGGTGGATCATGCGGCCCTCATTCAGCAATGGGACGCCTCAAGTCGGGTGCGTGGGGAAAAACTTTATACGGCGGTCTGCATCACCTGTCACGGCGCGCCGGACAAGATCGGCACCCTGCCGACGTCCCGCGCTTTTTGGAGGGAGCCATTCAAGAACGGCAGTGATCCGTTCAGCCTCTACCAGACGATCAGCACCGGCACGAACCAAATGCCGCCGCAGTTGTGGCTGACCCCGGAACAGCGCTACGACGTGGTTCATTTTCTACGCGAGACGTTTCTCAAGCCGCTTAACCCGACACAGTACTTCCCGGTCACGCCCGAGTACCTGGCAACCTTGCCCAAGGGTACCAACGGGGTGTTTCGCAAGACCGCCGAGATGCTCGAGTATGAGCGCGGGCCCAAATATCTGCGGATGGATTTCGGACCGGTCCTGTTCTGGACGTATGAGGTGGAATCAAACAACTTCGCCTACAAGGGAATCGCCATGCGGTTGGACCCGGGCCCGGGGGGCATTTCACGCGGCCGCGCGTGGATGGTGTTTGACCACGACACGATGCGTTGGGCGGCGGGCTGGACCGGAGACAAGTTCATTGATTGGAAGGGAATTGCTTTGGACGGGTCGCATGGCACGCACGCGAGCATTGTCGGCAACCGATCATTCATCAATCCGGTCGGCCCGGGTTGGGCCAATCCGGCGACCGGGACTTTTGAAGATCCACGCCTACGGGGGAAGGATCAAAAACCTTACGGGCCACTGCCACGAACGTGGGCCCATTATCAAGGAATCTGGCGGAACGGGGATGAGGTCATCGTAGCGTACTCGGTCGGCGACGCGGAGGTATTGGAATTGGCGGGCCTCGAAACCAGCGGCGGGGTCGCCGTCTTTTCCCGCACGCTGGATATCGCCAAGTCCAGTCACGACCTCCTCGCCCGCCTCGCGCCGGAAACCGTGCCGGCATTCCTGGTCGGGCAGAGTCCGGCCAAAATCACCCGCACGAACGGAATGAGTCTGCTGCACATCCCCGCCGCGAGCACGCCGTTGTGGATCAAGGTCCTCGTGGGCGACCCAGGGCCGGGCGTGGACCCCAACGTGGTTTATGGGTTCGCCGTGAGCGCGAAACCGGCGGCGGATTTGCGGGCGCAAACGAAGCGGGCAACGCGACCGGTGCCAGCTATCGAAACCCAGGGAAAAATGGGGAGCAACGATGGCGCGTTCGCGGTGGACGAGATCACGGTGCCGACGGACGCCCAACTGCCCAGCCACTCGTGGATGCGACTCAGTGGCTTTGATTTTTTCAGGGACGGACATTCGGCCGCCGTTTGCACGTGGAACGGCGAGGTCTGGCTCGTGAAAGGCCTCGACGCTACCTTGGAAAAATTGACCTGGCAGCGCATCGCGACCGGGCTCTTCCAGCCATTGGGGTTGAAGATCGTGGACGATCACATCTATGTCGGATGCCGCGACCAGATCGCACGTTTGCAGGACCGCCATGGCGACGGTGGCATCGATTTCATCGAGAATTTCAACAATGACCATCAAGTCACCGAACATTTTCATGAATTCGCCACCGGGCTGCAGACGGATGCGGACGGGAATTTTTATTATGCCAAATGTGGGCGCCACGGTTTGCCGGCGGTCGTACCTCAGCATGGCACCGTGCTCAAGGTCAGCGCGGACGGCCGGGCCACTGAAATTCTGGCCCACGGTTTCCGCGCCATCAATGGGATGTGCGTCGATGACGATGGCGGCTGCATCGTCACGGATCAGGAAGGGCATTGGACGCCGGGGAACCGGATTGAAAAGCTGCGTCCGGGAAAATTCTACGGTTACATGTGGGCGTATGATCATCCAGCTAGTGCGGCGGACGAGGCGATGGAACAACCGCTGGTGTGGATCGTGCCGCCGATGGACCGCTCCCCCGCCGAGATTGTCCGCATCCCGAAAGGCAGTTGGGGCGCGCTGCAAGGATCGTTGCTCAGCCTCTCTTACGGCACGGGCCAGATTTTTCTCGTGCCCTACGAAACCGCGGGGCAGAAACTGCAAGGGGGCGTGGTGGCCTTGCCGCTGCCGCTGTTCCCGACCGGCATCATGCGCGGCCGTTTCAATCCCCGGGACGGGCAACTCTATACCTGCGGCCTGTTTGGCTGGGCGGGCAACCGCACGGCGGACGGCGGATTTTTTCGGGTGCGCTCCACCGGCCAGCCGTGTTATTTGCCGGTGAGAATTAATGCCGTCACCAACGGCGTGCGGTTGACCTTCACTGAGCCCTTGGATCCCGCCACCGCACAGGCGGTGACGAACTATACCGTGACGACTTGGGGGCTCAAACGATCGGAGAACTACGGCTCGCCCCGCACCAACGAAAAAACGCTCCCGGTCAAAATCGCCCGGCTCTCGCCCGACTGCAAAACCGTGGCGCTCGAAATCGCCGACATCCAACCCACCTGGGGCATGGAGATCAAGGTGGCAATCCGTGGCGCCGACGGTGCGCCCATCAACCGGCAAATCCATAATACGATTCATGCATTCCCGTAGCGCCGAATTTTATAAATGTTGGATGGGAAAGGGAGCGCACCTTTGATTAAACTCCGGCCATCAAATATGAAAACCGCTCTGCTTACTCAGGAGTCCACCGGAAGGACGTCACGCGCACGAAGCGGATTCCCTCGCCCCTGCGGAAGGGGCGAGGGAGAATCGCTCCGCGGCGCCGCAGGCTGATTCCCAACTGCGTCGCCGATCCCAGGGATTCATCAGTTTGCTGGGAAAAGGAGCGCCTCGCTGGTTAAACTCTGGTCCTCAACTATGAAAAACATTCCGCTCAAATTGCGTTGGCTTCTCATAGGCAGCGTCGGGTGTCTCCTCACCGGTTGTGGCGACCA
The DNA here is from genome assembly GCA_025350905.1 of Verrucomicrobiota bacterium. Classification (GTDB taxonomy): domain Bacteria; phylum Verrucomicrobiota; class Verrucomicrobiia; order Limisphaerales; family JADLHS01; genus JADLHS01. Next base: position 30,133 of record JANXWY010000022.1, on the reverse strand, counting down.
GCCCGCTTCGGTCGCTCCGCCCGCCGGCGCGGGTCGCCAGTTCGGTGTTTCCTTTCAGACGATGAACAATCCGTTCTTTGTGGATTTGAATGAAGGCCTCAAGAAAAGCATTGAAGCCCATGGGGACCGGCTCACGACGCTGGACGCGCAGTTCAACAGCCTCAAACAGAAGAACGACATCTCCGATCTGATTCAACAACAACCCGCCGCTATTTTCATCAACCCGGTGAACTGGGAGGGCATCAAGGGCAGCCTGCTCGAGGCGAAACGAAAAAATATTCCGGTCATCATCGTGGACGCGCCGGTGAGCGATCCGGACCTGGTGCTCTGCCAGGTGGCCAGCGACAATGTGGAAGCTGGCCGGCTCGCCTGCGAAGCGCTGGCCCAAATCAAACCCAATGCCCGGATTGTGATCCTGCACCTCTCGGTGAACAAGGCTTGCATCGATCGCGTGGACGGATTCAAAGCCGAACTGGCCCGGCATCCGGGCATGAAAGTTCTCGACGTGCAGGAGGGCAAGGGCACCACGGAAGCCGCGCGCCCGGTGATGCGGGATTTGCTGGGCCGTTTCCCCGACCTCGACGCCGCGTTTCCGATCAACGACCCGAGTGCGCTGGGTTGTATCTCCGCCATCGAGTCCGCGGGCAAACTGGGACAGGTAACCGTGGTGACCGTCGATGGCTCGCGCGAAGGCGCGGCGGCCATTGTCAGCGGGAAACTGCATTCCACTTCGGCGCAATATCCCGGCGAGATTGGTCGCGTGGCCGCCGAAAAAGCGTACGATCATCTGGCCGGGAAACCGGTGGCGAAGGACGTGAAAATTCCGGTCAAGCTCGTCACAAAAGCGAACGCCTCTGAGTTCCTCAAGTAACAAACTCAACCCCCCAGAAAACCGATTTGATGCAACGCCTCCCTCTGCTTGCGGCTTCGCTCCTCCTCATCCTGCTACCTACCGCCGGTCGGGCCGACGAGCCGCAGGACCTCCTGATCGCCGACTTCGAGGCGAATGATTACGGCAACTGGAAGGTGGAAGGGACGGCCTTTGGTAAGGGGCCGGCCCGCGGCACCCTCAGCGGGCAGATGCCCGTCGAGGGTTTTCTTGGTCATGGCCTCGCCAATTCCTTCGTCGGCGGGGACGACGCCACCGGCAACCTCACCTCTCCGGCTTTCCGAATCGAACGCCCGTTCATCACGTTTCTCATCGGCGGCGGCGGTTGGCCGGAGACGTGCCTGAATCTGCGCGTGCAGGGCAAGGTCGTTCGCACGGCCACAGGCCCTAACACCCTGCCCGGCGGAAGCGAAAGGCTCGAGCCGCTAGCGTGGGACGTCGCTGAATTCGTCGATCGCGAGGCGGTCCTCGAAATCGTGGACCAACGCAAGGGCGGTTGGGGCCACATCAACGTGGACCAAATTGTTCAAACCAACCACAAGCCGCCCGGCGTGACCACGAATGCCACGCGCACATTAGTGGCCGACAAACGGCTGCTGCAATTTCCCGTCAAGACCGGCGCCCCCAAGCGCCACGTCACGGTGTTCGTGGACGTTCAGCCGCAGCGCTATTTCGAAATCGAACTCGCCGATGGTCCGCCGGATTGGTGGGCGCCACTTGATATCTCCGGCTGGGCCGGGCGACACCTCCGGGTGCAGGTTGACAAGCTGGCCGCAGATTCCCGGGCGCTGACGCAATTGACCCAGGCGGACACGTTGCTGGGCGGCGAGCAGCTTTACCGCGAACCTCTCCGCGCGCAATTCCACTTCTCGCCCCGGCGTGGCTGGAACAACGACCCGAATGGGCTCGTCTGGTCGCAGGGCGAATTCCACCTCTACTTCCAGCAAAACCCGTATGGCTGGAACTGGGGCAATATGCATTGGGGCCACGCGGTGAGCCGGGATCTTGTGCATTGGGAAGAATTGCCCATCGCTCTCTACCCGCATGCGCCGGACGACGCGGTCTTTTCCGGGAGCGCCGTGGTGGACTTGGAGAACACCAGCGGATGGAAGCAGGGCGACAACGAGTTGCTGGTGGCCGCGTTTACCAGCACTGGCCGGGGCGAGTGCATCGTGTATTCCAATGACCGCGGACGGACCTGGAGTGAATTCGAAGGCAATCCCGTCGTGAAACATACGGGCCGCGACCCGCGGCTGCTCTGGCATGCCCCGACCCGGCGCTGGGTGATGGCGCTCTACGATGAGTACGAGAAAAAACAGTGGATCGCTTTCTACACTTCTCCGGACCTACGCACCTGGAAATTCGCCAGCCGCATCGAAGGTTTTTTTGAGTGTCCGGATTTGTTCGAACTGCCGGTCGCGGGCGACCCGTCGCAACGCCGCTGGGTGCTCACCGCCGCGAGCAGCGAATACATGGTCGGCGCCTTTGACGGCACCACCTTCACGCCGGAGACGCCCAAACTGTTGGGGCATCGTGGCCAAGGCTTTTATGCCGCCCAAACCTTCAGCCGGGAGCCCCACGGACGCGTCGTGCAGATCGGCTGGTTGCAAACCGCCACGCCCGGAATGCCGTTCAATCAGGGGATGTCGCTGCCGTTCGAACTCAGTCTGCGCCAGACCCACGCCGGCCCGCGGTTGGCATGGCAACCGGTCGCGGAGTTGGCCGCGCTCCGCGGTAAACAGCTGGCTAAATTCTCCGGCCCCCTTCCGCCGGGCCGCGATCTCCTGGCTGGAGTTTCCGGCGAATTGCTGGAAATTCGCGCGGTCCTCGAGCCGGGCACCGCCACGGAAATGAACTTCAAAGTGCGCGGCGTTTCGGTGAGCTACGAATTCAAACATGAGGAAATCGTTGTGAACGGAAAGCGCGCGCCGGCGCCGCTGCGCAATGGCCAGCAGTCGCTGATCCTTTACGTGGACCGGACCAGCCTGGAAGTCATCGCGGCTGATGGGCTAACGTATTTGCCCTTCCCCATCAACCTGGACCCGAACGACACTTCGCTTTCGGTGCTCTCCCAGCGCGGCACGGCCACGATCCGGTCGCTGGAAATCTTTGAGTTGAAATCGAGCTGGCCTCCGGGCCCGGTGATGAGCCCTTAGACCGGACCCTGGACCCGAATCCCAATGGAGGCAGCATGAATCCCGGAAGCCAAGCGCCAACGCCACTGCTGGAGCTGCGCGGCCTCGGGAAACGATTTGGCGCCGTGACCGCGCTGGCGGAAGTAAACTTCGAGTTGCAGGCCGGGGAGATTCACGCACTGCTCGGCGAGAACGGCGCCGGCAAATCCACCCTGATCAAGATTCTCGGGGGCTTGCACCGACCGGATGCCGGCGTCATCCGCGTGGCTGGCCAGGTCGTGGCGATCCCCGATGTGGCCGCCGCGGATCGGCTCGGCATCCGGCTCCTGCATCAGGAGCTCTCGCTCGCGCCGAATTTGTCCGTGGCGGAAAATATTTTCCTGGGTCGCGAGCCGGCGCGCTTCGGTTTCCTGGACCGCGGTCGGCTGCAGATTCAGGCGCAGGCGCTCGTGACGGAATTGGGGTTGCCCGAAATCGGACCGGTGGCGGCGCGCGTGGCGGATTTGAGCGTGGCGCAACAACAGCTCGTCGAAATTGCCCGGGCGCTCTCGGCCCGCGCGCGCATTCTGATTCTGGACGAACCGACAGCCTCGCTTTCGGCGGCGGAAACTTCGGCGCTGTTCGTCAAGCTGCGCGGACTTTGCCGTCAGGGCGTAGGTATTATCTATATCTCCCATCGCTTGGAGGAAATCCAACAGCTCGCCCACCGGGTCACCGTCTTGCGGGACGGACGCTCGATCGGCACCCAGATCAGCGCCGAGTTGGACCAGGCCGCGTTGATTCATTGGATGGTCGGCCGGGATCTCGCTGCGCATTACCCACGGCCGCCGTGGCATCCCGGGGCCGTCGCCCTGCAAGTGCGGAATTTGCGGAACGCGCAAGTGCACGATGTCAGTTTTGATCTGCACGCGGGCGAAATCCTGGGTTTCGCGGGGCTGGTGGGGGCCGGTCGTACCGAACTCGCCCGCGCGCTTTTCGGCCTGGATCCGCTGCACGCAGGCGAGATTCGCGTGGGTGGGCTATCCGTCCACTTCCGTTGCCCGGGGGACGCGCTTGCCGCAGGGATCGCCTTTGTGCCGGAGGATCGCAAAGGCGCCGGCCTGGTGATGACCGCCTCCGTGGCGTTCAACCTGGCGCTTCCCTGGGTGCGCGAATGGATCCGGGGTTGCGTGCCCAATCTGCGGCGACGGAGTCAGATCGTTTCGCGGGCCGTGCAAAATTTTGGCATCAAGATTTCCGATCCGGAACAAGCCATCGGCAGTCTCTCGGGCGGCAATCAGCAGAAAGTCGTGGTCGGAAAATGGATGGAACATCCACCCCGGATTCTGATCCTCGACGAACCCACCCGCGGGGTAGACGTGGGCGCGCGCGAAGAGATGTTCGCCATCCTCCACCGGCTGGTGGCGCAAGGCATGGCCATTGTGCTCATCTCCTCGGATCTGCCCGAGGTGATGAATCTTTCCCATCGCCTCGCGCTGTACCGGTCGGGCCGGATCGTGCGGGAAGTGGCCGCCCAGGACATCACCCCCGAAGCCGTCATGGCCGAACTAACCCGCAACTGAACCTGCTCATGACTTCCGCCTTCAAATCCATCCGTTCCGGGTTGCCGTTGCTCCTCGCCATCGCGGTGCTGATGGGATTGTTCCGGATTTGGGTGCCGCAATTTTTAGGGGCGGAAAACCTGCTCGACCTCGCCCAACAAATCTCCGTGAACGCCATTCTGGCTTACGGGATGACGCTGGTGATTCTCATCGGCGGCATTGACCTATCCGTCGGCGCGGTCGTGGCCCTGGTGGGAACGGTGACGGTTGCGGGCCTCGCCCATCATGGGGTGGCGTTAGGAATATGCGCCGGGTTTGCCATGGCGACGCTGTTTGGGATCATCAATGGCGTGTGTGCCGCCGGCACCCGGATGCCGCCGTTCATCATCACCCTGGCCACGATGTTGGTGGCGCGCGGCGTTGCGCTCCGGTTCAATGATGGTCGTCCGCTGGCCGTGCCGGACGCGGAACGATTTTTTCTCGGCTTGGGGAATGCGCGGCTCTTTGGCTTCCTGCCGGTGCCGGTGCTGTTGATGCTCGCGGCATTCACCGTGACGGCGGTTTTGCTGCATCGAACGCGCTGGGGTCAACACCTCTACGCCATCGGCGGAAACCGGGAAGCCGCCCGCTTCACCGGCATTCCGCTCGCGCGCAACGAGGTCCTCGTCTATGTGCTCTGCGCCTTGCTGGCCGGCCTGGCCGGGATGATCCACGCCTCGCAACTCTACTCGGCCGAGCCGGCGGCCGGCCAGGGATTCGAATTGAACGCCATCGCCGCGGTGGTAGTGGGCGGCACGAGTTTCACCGGCGGCATCGGTTCGGTGCGGGGCACCTTGATCGGCGCCATTGTCATTGGCGTCCTCGACAAGGGGCTCAATCAGGCCGGGGTACACTTCTCCCTGCAATACATCGTAAAGGGGCTCGTGATTCTCGCGGCCGTTTATCTCGACGTGCGGCGCCGCAAACAATAGCCAACCATGAAAATGCGATCCGGAACAACCTGCCTCCCGCCGCGACCTGCCCGGCCCATGGCAACCGCTCAATCCTCCGCGCTCACCTCGCGCCGGAAGCAAGGCTGCGAAAGGTTGCTCGTCGCGGCTTGCCTGGTCGGTGGCCTGGGGGCCGCACCGGCTCTGCCGGTTGCCGCCGATGAAGGATTCACAAATCTGTTCGATGGCCAGACCCTTTCGGGCTGGCACGCCGCCGACATGACTTATTGGTCCGTTGCGGACGGCGCAATTACCGGCCGGATCACCCCGGAACATCCCCTCAAGGAAAACCTGTATTTGATCTGGCAAGGCGGTGACCTCGCGGACTTTGAACTGAAATTGAAATCCCGGGTCTTCGGTTCCAAAGGCATTAACAACGGTTTCCAATTCCGCAGCCGGGAATGGCCCAATCACGACCTGGCCGGCTATCAGGTGGACAACAATCTCGACACGGACTGGCTGGTGCGCCTGTATGATGAGCACGGCCGGGAGACGCTGGCCTGGCGCGGTCAACGCACGGTGTTCGATGAGCGCGGCAAAGCCACGCACACCGAGATCCCGGAGGCCCAGGGCGCCGCGTGGTTCAAGCTCGAGGCGTGGCATGAGTATCACCTGATCTGCCAGGGGCCGCATCTGATCCTCAACGTCGATGGTCGGCTGGCGGCGGAGGTCACGGACAATGATCCTGCGCAACGCGATTTGTCCGGCCTCCTCGGACTGCAGCTGCACACGGGTCCAACCACCACGGCGCAGTTCAAGGACATTCAGATCAAGGTCCTGAAGCCGAGAGCCGGGGCGCAAACCGTCGTCGCGCCAGCGCCCGCCGCCCCGTTGCTGGGCGACAAAACCCTGGTCGTCTGGGCGGCGCCCGCCAACCTGACGCAACAGGCCGGCAGCGCGCTGACGCTGGATGACGGCGAAGCGCATTTTGATGGAATTGTCTTCGGCGAAATCACGCCCCGGAAGTGGATGCCCGGCAGCGACGGATTCCGGCGCACCGCGCGGGAGCAGGGGGATTGGCCGGACGAAACCGCGGCGCCCGGGACGTTCGTCCAGCTGGCGATGGTTTACCGGGGTCGAGCGGTCTCCGTTTTCCGCAACGGCCACGATTACGCGCACTACACCCTGCCGAATCCGCCGCAAACATTTGGTCCGTCGTCGGTCGTGTTGTTTGGTCGGCGTCACCTCGACGCCGGTGATCCGGAACATTCCTTTGCCGGACGGATCCGCGACGCGCGCATTTACGATCAACCGCTGGATCGGGAAACCATCGCCGCCTTGGCGCCCGGCGTGGTCACCGGAGAACTCAAGCCCTGGGCGTGGTGGTCGTTCGCCGATGAAGGCTTGCGGGAAAAAACGGGGCGCTTCAATCAGATCAGCCTTTTAGGCGACATTCACATCCAGGACGGTTGCCTGGTCCTGCCGGGCAAAGGCGCCACCGTCATCACCTCCGGCGCGAGTGGCGGGGACGCGGACCAGACACCTGTGCCGCGCACGTGGTCGCTGAGCAGTGCGGTGCCGGAGGCCGCGGTCCGTTCCGCGCGGCTGCTGCGGGAGCGGTTGCTCGCGGACCCTTATCGCCCGACCTACCACTTCTGCGTGCCGGAGGATATGGGCATGCCCGGCGATCCCAATGGGGCGTTTTTTCACAACGGCCGGTATCATTTGATGTATCTCTACAACCGCAGCGGCTCGGGTTTTTGCTGGGGCCACGTTTCGAGCGGCGACCTGGTTCATTGGCGACATCATCCCGACGCGATCGGTCCCGGGCATGGCGATGAAGGCTGTTTCAGCGGGGGCGCCTTCGTGGACGAGGACGGCAGCGCCTACCTGTCCTACTGGATGCTCTGGGGCGCGCGCGGCATCGGGCTGGCCAAAAGCCGTGGCCCCGAGTTCGACGACTGGACCAAACTGGCGGCGAATCCCGTCATCCAATCCACCGAGTGGGGCGTCACCGAGCTCAAGGATTCGAGCGGGAAATCTTCCTGCTACGGTTCCGCCGACCCGTCCAACATCTGGAAGCAAGATGGCCGCTACTACATGTTGACCGGCAATTTGCTGGTGCTGAACAAAATTGGCCGCGCCCCCGAAGCCGCGGCGGCGGATCAGGGGGACCGACTCTACCTCTTCAGTTCGGAAGATTTGAACCACTGGAAATATCGGCACGTCTTTTATGAACGGAAGCCGGAATGGACGGACCGCAGCGAGGACAACATGTGTCCCAGCTTTCTGCCACTCCCGGCGAGTCCGGCCGGGGGGCCACCCAGCGGCAAACATCTCCTGCTCTTCATCAGTCACAATAAAGGCTGCCAGTACTACATCGGCGACTATCGTGACGACCGGTTTGCCCCCGACCATCACGGACGCATGACCTGGGTAGACAACACGTATTTCGCGCCCGAGGCGCTCATTGATGGCCAGGGCCGGCAGATCATGTGGGCGTGGTTGCTCGACAATCCGGCGGGCGAAAAGGAAAAAGGTTGGTCGGGTGTTTATGGTCTGCCGCGTTCCCTTTGGTTGGGGGACGATGGGGCGTTGCGCTTTCAACCGGTGAAGGAACTCGAGACCCTGCGCGGGGCCATGAAATCCTGGAACGACCTAACCCTTGCCGCCGGCGCTACGAAGACCTTGGCCGGAGTCACCGGGCAGAGTTGCGAACTGGAGCTGGAGATCGAAGTCGGCAGCGCTCGCCGTTGCGGGGTAAAGGTCCGGGCCGCCGCCAACGGCGAGGAGGAAACACTCCTGTATTATGACGCGGACCAACGGGAACTGGTGTTCGATTCCACCCGCAGCGGTCAGGACGGCCGCAAGGTAGTTGAACGCGCTCCGTTAACCTTGAATTCGGGCGAGCCGCTCAAGCTGCGCGTCTTCGTAGACAAATCCGTGGTGGAAATTTTCGCCAACGACCGCCAGGCCATCAGCCGCCGGGTTTACCCCACGCGTCTCGACAGCCTTGGCGTGGTCGCCTTCGCCCAGGAAGGGAACGCGCGGTTCAAGCACATCAAGGCCTGGGAGATGCAGCCCGCAAATCCATATTGAACGCCGCCACCCCATGAATCGAATCGCCGCCCTGATGATCCTCCCGCTCTGCTGGGTCGCGCTCCCCGGCCCCGCCGCGGAAACCATCGCGAATGAATCGCTCCGGGTGACGTACGACGAAGTGGGGCAAACCTTCACGGCCGCCGAGTCAGCTAGCGGGAAATGCTTTCTGACGGCGGGCCAGCTGGAAGGCACACCGGTCAAAGTCCGCGTCGAAGCCGCGCGGGATCGCGTTTTCGGGAAGGGCCGGCGCATCGTCGTCACGCGTAACGACGGCGGTGCAAATTCGCTCGAGCTCTATCGCCGCCTCCCCTTCCTCCTCGTGCGGGGCACCCGCCACAACGGCGGGAAGGGGTTGCTCGACCTGACCAACGCGGTGCCGGCCACCTTTACGCTTGATCTCGGGAAGCCAGCCGCCGGACTCCGCACGGTGGGCACGGGCGGATTATTGGCGCCGGACAAAAATCCCGGCAGCTATCTCTTTCTCACCTGCGCCGACCCGGCGACGCGGCGCGGCGTGGTGGCCGGCTGGGTCACGGAGGATCGCGGCAGTGGCGCAGTTTTCTCCGATGTGAAGGATGGCCAGGTCGGGTTCAAGGCGCAGATTGATTATGGTCATCTGCGGATTCCCGCCGGAGGGTCGGCGACCCTCGAGACGATGGCGGCCGGCATCTTCTAGGACGCGCGGATCGGCTCGGAGTTATACGCCGATGCGATCCAGCGGCAATACGCCATCAAGCTGCCGCCGCCACCGGCCGTGTATTGCTCATGGTATGCGGAAAAGCACGGCGAGGCCGGGGACGAAAAATCCACGGTGGAACTGGCGAAGTTTGCGGCCACGGAACTGAAGCCGTTCGGATTTGGTGCGGTGCAGATTGATGATGAGTGGCAGGACGGTCCGAAGCTCAACGGCCCGCGCCGCGGCTTCGGCCGGGTGCGCCCGGACGGCCCGTACCCGCACGGCATCGCGCCGGTGGCGGCAGCGGTTGAGCAGGTCGGTTTGACGTTTGGTCTGTGGTGGCTGCCGTTCGCGCGCAATTTTCAGGACCCCGAATACAAGGACCGTCAGGACTGGTTCGTGAAGCGGCTGGATGGCCAGCCATACGACACGCCCTGGGGCGGCACTTGCCTCGACCTGACGCATCCCGAGGTGCAGGCGCATCTGGCGAGACTCGCGAAAACCATCCGCTCGTGGGGCGTGACCTATTACAAGATGGACGGTCTGTGGACCGGCGCGGCGTGCGAACAGATCTATATCAACGACGGTTACCAGGACGATCATTTCGGCAACCACCGGCCGTTCCATGATCCGCTCAAGAGCAACATCGAGACGTATCGCGACGGCTTGAAGCTGATTCGCCAGAGTGCGGGCGCGGGGGTCTTTTTTTCCGGCTGCTGCCTCAGCCAGAACATGCGCGAGCTGTGCGCCCTCGGCCTGGTGGATTCCATGCGCGTCGGACCGGATTACAACGCCGACGGGCACGGCGTGAAGACCGGGCCGATCCGCGGATCGCGGTTGTATTTTCTGAACGGCCGGGTTTGGTGGAACGATCCCGATCCGTCCATCGTCCGCGCGTCGGGAACGGCCATGGGCGTCCATCCGGTTTCGCTAGCCCAGGCCCGGCTCGGCGCTTCCTGGGTTTCCATCGCTGGCCAGTTCTATCTGAACAGCGATTGGCTTCCCGACTTGCCTCCGGACCGGCTGGAAGTCATGAAGCGCACGATGCCGCATCACGATGCCACCGCGCGGCCGGTGGATTATTTCGACAACTTCCTGCCGACCACGTGGCTCGTCACTGATACCAGTCAATCCGTCCGCCGCGACGTCATCGGCGTGTTCAACCAGGACGACGCCGGGCTGAAGGTGGATTATCCCTGCGCGAAACTCGGGCTGGACCCGACGAAGAATTATTACGCCTTCGACTTTTGGGCCGACGCGCCCGTGCCGTCGTTTCAAGGCCAGTTTAATTGTGAAGTCCCGCCGACTTCCTGCCGGATCCTCGCGGTGCGCGCCGACGAGGGATATCCGGTGCTCGTCAGCACCTCACGCCATGTCACGCAGGGCATGGTGGACGTCACCGGCGAAAAGTGGCAGGCCGCCCGCCAGACGCTTTCCGGCGTCAGCCAGATTGTCGGTCAGGACGCCTATGAACTGCGCATCGCCGGCCTGAACCCGGGCCCCCGGAAATGGAAGCTCGCCTCCGCCACCGTGTCCGCCGACGATCAAGCCGCGGGCGTCGTGATCACGGTGAAGCCCGCGGTCGCCGCCGAGACGGGTTGGGGTCGCGTCGGCATCGGTGCAAAAAAAAGCCGCGCCGTCCACTGGACGCTGCGATTCACGGCCGACCGATAGTCCTGGGTGAACAACGGTTGCGATGAAGACGAAACCATGAAAACCATTATTCGCGCCGCCGCCTTGGCTGGCGGTTTCTGCCGCCGGGCGAAAAGTTTCTTTCCCATCGCGATCCTGTTCGCCGCCGGTTCCGGCTGCCTGACTCAAGTCCCGCGGCGCCAATGGGACGCTGGGACGCAAGCACTCGTGTTGAGCACCGACACCGCGACCTTCGCCATCAATGCCAACGGATCCGTCGGCAAAATTATCGCGGCTGGTACCGGGAAGAACTATGTGCCCGCCGCCGAGCCCGCCCCGTTGCTGCAGTTGAAAATCGCGGACACCTGGCAGGTTCCGGACCACGCTGCCTGGGACGCCAAAGCCGGACGCTTGACGCTGCATTACAAGGGTGTCGCCGCCACGGCCGTGGTTCAAGTGGAGGCCAAGTCGACGCATCTGGTGTTTGAGCTGTTGGCCCTCGAGTCGTCCAAGCCCGTGGAATTGGTTCTCTGGGGACCGTATCCCACCACCATTGGCGACATCATCGGCGAGGTGGTCGGCGTGGTGCGCGATCCCAAGTTCGCCGTCGGCATCCAGTCGCTCAACGCCAAGACGCTGGGTGGCTCGCCCGCGCATGCGGATGACACCGAGAACGGATCCGCGGCGGAGGATGCGGGCCATTATCCGAATCTCCCGGCGGAGTTAAACCGGGAACAATCCTTTCGCGGCGACACCGCGCGGCGCACGGCCTTTGGCAGCACCCTGCAGTGTTATTGCCGCAACCGGGACCAGGACCGCCTCATTGCCAACTGGGGCCACGAAAAGTATCTCGCGCCGGCCTGGCCCGACGGCGGCGTGACCGGCAGCAAGATCGCGCTCTTTGCCGGTCCCACCTCCCAAACCCTGAACCGCATCGCCGCCATCGAGGTCGCCGAAGGGCTGCCGCACCCCATGCTCCATGGCGTCTGGGCCAAACAGTCGCCCGGCGCCACGGCGTCCTACCTGATCGTGGACTTCAGCGAAAGCACGATTGACCGCGCCGTCGAAATGACCCGGCGCGCCGGCCTTCACTATCTTTACCACAGTTCGCCGTTCGAAACCTGGGGCCATTTCCAGCTCAAGCCCGGCTTGTTTCCCCACGGCGTCGCGGGACTGCAAAGCTGCGTGGCAAAAGCGAACCGCGCCGGAATTCGGGTCGGCATTCATACGCTGTCCAATTTCATCACTCCCAATGACGCGTATGTGACGCCGACGCCCGATCCGCGTTTGGCGCAAGTTGGCTTCAGCCGGCTGACCGCGGACCTGGACGCGGAGCAGACGGAGATTCCCGTGGCCGCGCCCGATTTTTTCCGCAAACCAACCGCCATGAACACGGTGCTGTTGGACCATGAACTGGTGCGTTATGAGTCCGTCTCGGCCGAATCGCCGTGGCGCCTGCTCAAGTGCCGGCGCGGCGCGTGGAATACCCGCCCGACCCCGCACGCGAAAGACGTCGCCGTGGCCAAATTGGCGGACCACGACTACAAGGTATTTCTCACCAACCCGGACCTGACGCGGGAGGTGGCGGAAAATCTGGCCGGCCTTTGCAACGCGGCGGGCACCCGGCAAATTTCCCTGGATGGGGTGGAAGGCACTTTTGCCACCGGGCTCGGGCAATACGGCCGCGCGCTGTTCACGGAGGCGTGGTATGACGCCCTCCAGCCCGCGCTGCGCGAAACCATCAACGACGCGAGCAACCCGGGGCACTTCACGTGGCACATCTTCACGCGCATGAACTGGGGCGAACCCTGGTATGCCGGCTTCCGCGAAAGCCAGACGCTCTACCGCTTCAAAAACCAGCTCTTTTTCGAGCGCAACCTGATGCCGCACATGCTCGGCTGGTTTTCCCTGAGCGCCAAAACCACGCTGGCGGACGCGGAATGGCTGCTGGCCCGGGCGGCCGGTTATGACGCGGGCTTTGCCCTGGCGACCAGTCTGGCCAGTACGGCCCAGCTGTCCGCCGACCCGGCTTCCGCTGAAACCCTCCAGCAGTTCGGCTCGACCCCGGCCATTCTGGAAGCCGTCCGGCAATGGGAAACGGCGCGGATGGCCGGCGCGTTCCCGCCGGAAATCAAGACCGCGTTACGCGACAATCAGCGCGAATTTCAATTGGCCCCGGCCGGGAACAACCAGTGGATCCTTTATGAAATGAAGAATGGCCGGCGCGCCGCTCCCCTTCGCGTCCAGGCCGCCAAACCAGACTCCTTCAAAAGTTCCAGCACGGACAAAAAATGAAAAAAGGCCTTGCTCCATTTCCAATCCTCGGCCTCCTGGCGCTCGCCGGTTGCCCATCGTTGCTTGGCTCGGCGCCGGCCGCGGCGGACCCGCTGGCGGAGCTCGACCGCTACAATGTCGTGTGGGACTCGCCCAGTCAGAATCCCGCCGGCTCGATGCCGATTGGCAACGGGGAGGTCGGCTTGAACGTCTGGGTCGAAGCCGGCGGTGACTTGCTTTTTTACCTCGCCCGCACCGATGCGTGGAGCGAGTGCAATCGTTTGCTGAAACTGGGCCGCGTGCGCGTCAACCTTTCACCGAATCCATTCGTCAGCGGAACGCCGTTCCGTCAGGCGTTGAAACTGCGCGACGGCCAGATCGAAATTACCGCCGGCGATGCGACGCTGCGCGTCTTCGTGGACGCCGACGCGCCGGTGATTCATGTCGTCGGCCACGGCCAGACGCCGCGCACGGTGACAGCCACGCTCGAAAACTGGCGGACCGAAAAACGCCGGCTGATCGGGGAGGAACTGGCCTCGAGCTGGACGATGCAGGCGGCCCCCGCCGGGATTGAAGTCTGGGAGAGTCCGGATGTCGTTACCTCCACGCCGGCCGCCGTGACCTGGTATCATCGGAACGAATATTCCGTCGTCCCGCTCACCCTCAAACATCAGGGTCTGGAATCGTTGGCCCATCTCGTGCGCGATCCGTTGTTGAATCGCACCTTCGGCGGACGCATGACCGGTTCGGGCTTCGTCAGTGAAGGCAACCACACGCTGAAATCGGCCAAGCCGGCGAAAGATTTCTCCTTGAGCATCGCCACTCACACCGCGCAAACGCCGAATGCGAATATTTGGCAACAAGAGATCGTGCCACCGGTGGATGCCACGATCGCCGCCCGGCGAACGGCGACTTGGTGGAACGCCTTTTGGCATCGGAGCTGGATTTTGGTCGAAGGCGACCAGGCCGAGTCGGGGATGCCCAACAGTAAACACCCGCTGCGGCTCGGCGTGGACTCGACCGGCGCGAGTCGGTTTTCGGGAATCCTCACCGGGGCGGTGGCCAAAGCCGAGGTGCTGAGCGCAGCGGAGATTGCGAAGCTGGCGGCCGTCCGACCGGAAACCGCCGCACCGTGGGCCGACATCGCCCTGACGAATGGCTTCACGGTCGCCGCGTGGATCAAGCCCGCACCCGGCGAACAGGGGCGCATCTTCGACAAAATTACGGCGGGCGGTAGGGACGGATTTCTCTTCGACACGCATCCCGGTCTCGCGCTGCGATTGATTGTGGGTGCGGACGAGATGGCGGTGCCAAACTGCTTGCAGCCCGGCGTGTGGCAGCATGTCGCCGCCACGGTCAATGCTACGACCGGGGTCCGGCAGCTTTTCCTGAACGGCCGGTTACTCCAAGCGGAAGGCGGTGGCAGCAGCCCGACGCCTTCCCGGGTCACCCAGGCCTAAGTGTTGCAGCGTTGGATGACGGCCTGCGGCGGACGCGGCCATTATCCGATCAAGTTCAACGGCTCGATCTTCACCGTGGACCCGAAATTCGCCGGCGGCCCGGACTATAACGCCGACTGGCGGCGGTGGGGCGATTGCTTTTGGTGGCAGAACACGCGGCTGCCCTATTTTCCGATGATCGCGCGGGGCGACTTTGACGAGCTGTCCGTTCTGTTCCGCCTTTACCGCGAGGTCCTGCCGTTGTGCGAAGCGCGCGCCAAGCTCTACCACGACGCCACCGGCGCCTACTTTCCGGAGACGATGACCATCTTCGGCACCTACGCGAACAATGATTATGGCTGGAACCGCCAGGGCCATCAGCCCAGGGAAGTGCTCAGTCCGTGGTGGCAATACGCCTGGCAGCAGGGCCTGGAGTTGACTGCCTTGATGCTGGATTGCTACGAACACACTCGCGATACGAAATTCCTGAACGAGGAATTGATTCCGATGGCGCACGCGGTATTGAGTTATTACGACACTCGCTTCCAACGCGACGCCAAAGGCAAACTCGTCATCAGTCCGACGCAAGCGGTGGAAACTTACTGGCATGGCGTGACCAACGACACGCCGAGCGTGGCGGGTTTGCAGGACGTACTGGACCGGTGGTTGAAGGTTGCAGCCCCACCCGCGGAACGCGAGTTCTGGCAGCGCATGAAAGCGGCGACGCCGGCCCTGCCCCTCCGGAATGGTCGCGTGACCATGGCGGAAGCGTTCCAGCCGGAACGCAGCAATGTCGAGAATCCCGAACTGTTCGCGATCTGGCCGTTCCGCCTTTACGGCGTGGGCCGCCCCGATTTGGAACTGGGTCGGGCGACGTTCAAGCATCGCACCGAGAAAGCTTCCATCGGCTGGCAATACGACGGCCAGTGCGCCGGCATCCTCGGTCTGACGGACGACGCCAGACAAATCCTGCTGGGCAAGATTCGCAACTCCCATCCGAACTTCCGTTTCCCGGCCATGTGGGGGCCCAACTACGACTGGCTGCCCGATCAGGACCACGGCAGCAACATCATGCTCACGTTGCAACACATGGCGCTGGCAAGCACGGGCGAAAAGATTTATCTCCTGCCCGCCTGGCCGGCTGACTGGAAAGTGAAATTCAAATTGCACGCCCCGAAAAACACCACCGTCGAAGGCGTCTATCGCAACGGCAAGCTGGCATCGTTGAAAGTTACGCCCGCCTCGCGGCGGACGGATGTGGTGCTCGCCACGGGCCCAAACTGAACCCGAAATGGCGTAGCGTGTCGGGAGGTATGACCGCTACCGCGATTGATCGCCATATCCAGTCGTACCCATTCCACCGGTCTGGATTGACGCGATAAAATTACTTGTTGAGTCCTCATAAATAGGATCACGATGATTCAAAGGCCGCCGGCCCTTCCACGGCCACAACACCACAAGTTGTCACCTGGTTCCGTCGCGCAAAAATGAAAACGATGAAACTACTCACAACCGCACTCACTGCCCTTTGGCTCGCCGCCGGACCCGCGCGGGCCGCCGACCCCGCGACCGCGTTGTGGTTCACTACTCCCGCGCCCAAGTTTGAACAATCCTTGCCGCTGGGCAACGGGCGGCTGGGCGCGATGATCTTCGGCGGGGTGGACGAGGAGCGCATTGTTCTCAACGAAAGTTCAATGTGGTCCGGCTCGCCCGCATCCAACGATCGCGCTGACGCCTTCAAGGCGCTGCCGGAAATCCGTCGGCTCCTGGCCGCAGGGGAAAATCCCGAGGCGGCCGACCTCGTGATGAAGAATTTCACCTGCCAGGGTGTGGGTTCCGGTCAGGGTAACGGGGCCAACGTTCCGTTTGGTTGCTATCAAACGCTTGGTGATTTGCGGCTCACCTTCGGCGTCGGCTCGGCCAGCAACTATTCGCGAACCCTCGATCTTCGAACCGCCGTCGGGGAGGTCTCCTACGAGGCAAACGGAGTACGATTTGCGCGCGAGTACTTTGTCAGCGCGCCGGATCAAGTTTTTGTCTCACGCCTGACCGCTGACCGTCCGGGCGCGTTGTCGTTCACGGTGGCGCTGGATCGAAAGGAACGGTTTCAGACGGTTGAAGTGAATGATCGCGAGTTACTGATGACCGGAACGCTCAACGACGGGCGCGGCGGCAAGGGCGTCAGCTATGCCGGGCGACTCCGCGTGCTGGCGCAAGGCGGCACGGTGAAAGCCAACGCGGGCAGGCTCGTCATCGAGAAAGCCGACGAAGTGGTTTTGCTGTTCGCCGCGGCCACGGATTACCGTGGTTTCGCGGGCCGCCAACTCAGCGACCCCGTCGGTGCGACGCGAAAGGACCTCGATAAGGCTGCGAAGAAAACCTTTACCAAACTTCGGGCCACCCAGAAAGCAGATCACGAGAAATGGTTCGACCGGGTCGCATTGAATCTGAGCGACGGCCGGCCTTCGCCGAATGCCGCCTTCTCGATGCCACAGCGACTCGCGGGCTTTGCCAAGGGCGCGCCCGATCCGGAATTGGCCGCGCTGTATTTCAACTTCGGGCGTTATCTGCTCATCAGTTCTTCGCGGCCCGGCGGGTTGCCGGCGAATCTGCAAGGGATTTAGGCCGAGGAAATTCAAACGCCGTGGAATGGCGACTGGCATCTCGACATCAATGTGCAAATGAATTATTGGCCGGCGCAGGTCGCTAATCTTTCCGAGCTGCAGGAGCCGCTCAACCAACTCATCGCTTTCCTGGTTGCGCCGGGTCGCAAAACCGCGAAGGCCTATTACAACTCGCGCGGTTGGGTCGCGCACGTCATCACCAACCCGTGGGGCTTCACCGCGCCCGGCGAGCAGGCGTCGTGGGGCGCGACCACGGGCGGTTCGGCCTGGCTCTGCGAACATCTCTGGACGCAATATGCCTATACGCGGAATCGCAAGTTCCTCGCCTGGGCGTATCCCATCCTGAAGGAGTGCGCGCTGTTTTACCTCGATAACATCTGGGAGGAACCGGAACACCATTGGCTGGTGACCGGGCCGTCGAACTCGCCCGAGAACTCCTTCAAGCTGCCCGACGGCCGCACCGCCCAGGTCTGCATGGGCCCGACGATTGACATGCAGCAGTTGCGCGAACTGTTCGGTAACACCGCGCGCGCCGCGGAAATTCTCGGCGTGGACGACGAACTCCGCCGTGAGCTGGCACAGAAGCGCGCGCGCCTCGCCCCCAATCAGATCGCGCCGGATGGTCGGCTGCAGGAATGGCTGCAGCCCTATCCCGAACCCGAGCCGCATCATCGGCACGTCTCGCCGCTGTATGGTTTGCATCCGTACGACGAGATCACGCCCACGGACACGCCGGAGCTCGCGCTGGCCACCCGCAAATTACTCGAAGGCCGCGGGGACGAAGGCACCGGTTGGTCGCTCGCCTGGAAGATCAACTTTTGGGCCCGGCTTGGCGACGGCGATCGCGCCTATAAATTATTGCAGATGCTGCTGCGGCCCGTCAGCGGCTCCGCCATGAATTACATGGGCGGCGGCGGCTCGGCGGACAATTTGTTTTGCTTCCATCCGCCGTTTCAGATCGATGGCAATTTCGGCGGCTGCGCCGGCATCGCCGAAATGTTGCTGCAAAGTCATGGTGACGCCATGCCGGTGATCCAACTGTTGCCCGCGTTGCCCGCCGCCTGGCCCACTGGTTCCTTTCGCGGCCTGCGCACGCGCGGCGACATTGAAGTGGACCTGACTTGGAAGGACGGTCGGGCCGTGTCAGCCACGCTCAAGGCCTTTTCCGCCGGCCCCGCCATGGTGGTCCCACCGAAGGGTCAGACCATCGCCAGCGTCAATTGCCAAGGCCACCCGGTGTCCATCAAGCCCAACGCCAATGGCACGGCGGGCATGCAATTGAAAAAAGGCCAGACGTATGAAGTGCGGTTTAACGCCAACAAGTGATCAATGTTTTTTTGATCACCAAAGAAGAACTTTCGAAGGCAGTCCGCGCTTGGTCTCCGTCACAAGAAAGATTTGGCCGCCACGATGGCGACTAGCCCGGATATTTCACACGCGCTCCGCTCTGGCTGGGATTTTCTCATTAGCACCCTGCTTTAGCTGGGTGTGGAGGGGCACCGAGGCGGAGAACCGTTTCAACGGTTTGCCTCACACTGTCGAAACCGTTGAAACGGTTGCGCCCCGCTCCGGCCCGAGCGTCACCCAGCTAAAGCAGGGTGTTAATGAGAGTGCCTGCATGCCGCGGTCCAAGGTTTGTGACATATCCGGGCTGGCCCGATTCCCAAAGCCAGAGCACAGCCAGATAGACTTGGCCCAGGATTGAAAGAACTGTAAAAATCGTGTCTGCCGCCAACGCTTACGGCAACCGGGCGTACCGTGACGGTTGGAAACACTAAGTTTTTCCGTTCAGTTTGGACTTTGTCAGGTCGATACCTTGGGCTCAAACCCCGGCGTCGAACCGGCCCGCGTCATCAACGATTTGATTGCGTAATGTGTTTGCGACACGCTCGGTCGCCACCAACACTTGCAGGGTTCAGTGACTGAATTAGGTGTCGCTCCGAATCGCTTCCAAACAAAGTAGATTAATTTTGTATCGCCCATTGATTGGTAGTCGCCCACGCCTCCGGGTGCGGCTGATTGTCGCGGTTCCAACTGTGTGCGGTTCGCGGCGGATAAAGTAAATCTCTTCGCTTCACCAACGACACGTGCTCATCGCCGAATAGAACATTGTAACCTTGCGAATGTGGTGCCTCCGCTTCGCGTTCGACAAATCCCGGCGGTAAAATCCACGGATCCATGGAGGGTTTGCCTGTCGGTCCGTCGAGGTCCTTGTCATAATATGACCTCGCATCGGCAACGGTGTACATCTCGCTCGGCACTCGCACTTCCTGTTCACCGATGGCTAAACGTGGGAACATTCCCAAACCAAAATTCGGCCGACCGCGCATCCCGCCGACGCCTAAGGAATTGTACGCGTAACTAGTCCGGTCCACGAACTTGCCGCCCTCGTCGGCCGGCTTTTTGAACTCCACGACGCCCTTATTTGCGATATATGTTGGGCAGTGCCAGGAAACGTTTGTCCAATGGAGTGGATAGTAATGGAATATTTTGTCTCCCCAAGTTTCAAATGACGACGGTCCCAACGCTTTGCCGAACATCGGGGGATAGCGGTTGAAATCCCCGACGTACATCGCCATTGCGCGCCCAATTTGGCTGAGGCGGTTCTTGCAAGTGGCGTTTCGACTCTGAGCCTTGGCCTTTGAAATAGTCGGGAGTAGCAAAGCGGCCAGAAGCGCGATGATGGCAACAACGACCAACAACTCAACGAGAGTGAATCCTGTTGTAGGTCGATCTCCATGCCGACGCATTAGTTTTGGCCAGTGCGTTTTCATCTCTCGTAAGACGGTAAGGCGTGAGCGATACTCCCAACTGCTAACTTATGTTGAACCGAGAGTTTGCAGCGGAGCGAGGTTCATGAATTTAACTTTCGGCTTGGCAAAGTGGTTTATCGACTCTTGAGTCATTTCGCCGACTGCTTCTTGGACCAACCGCTTAACGTGTCACGGTTTTCGTAGATCTTCTCGAAGGCACGGGCGACATCGTCCATATCGGAGCGCGAGCCGAGGAAAATGCCGTGTTCGAGCCAGATGCATTGCTCGCGGCAAATCAGGTCGCTATTCGGACACTGGGTCTTCTGGTAGTTGAGTTTCGCTAAAGCCTTGGGCAGATAAGGCCCGAAGTCCTTGTTTCGGAACAGCGGCTGATGGTGCAGGGATAAACCATAACCGCCCGAGCAGGGAATGCCCTCGGCCTGCAACGCCTTGATGACCGCGGCCCGGGGCGCGCCAAACGCGGCACCGTCCACGCGCATCATGAACAGGTGGTAACTGTGCCGGGTGCAATCGGCGTCGCGCTTTTGCGGATGCACCCCGGGCAACTGCGCGAGCCGGGACGCGAGGTATTGGCCATTGCGGTTGCGCGTTTTCGTTTGCGTCTCCAGACGATCGAGTTGGGCGTTCAGCACGGCGCCCTGAAATTCGCCCAGCCGGTAATTGCCGGAGATGACGTGGTGCTCATACCAGATCCCTGTTGGAATGCGGCCGCAATTGTGGATGGAACGACACGCTTCCGCCCACTTGTCATCGTTCATGGTCAGGAGGCCGCCCTCGCCGGACGTGAGGTTCTTGCTGGATTGAAACGAGAACGACGCCATGTGGCCAATGGATCCCGCAGGTTGGTTCCGATAACTCGCACCGTGAGCGTGGGCCGCATCTTCAATCACAACCAGTTTGTGCTTGCGGGCAAGAGCCATGATGGCCTGCATGTCGGCCGGTTGCCCGGCGAAATGAACTGGGATGATGGCTTTGGTGCGCGGGGTGATGGCGGCGGCCACCGCCTTTGGATCCAGGTTGAACGTATCGAGGTCAATGTCCACAAAGACCGGCACCGCGTTGGCCTCGATCACGGCGGAGGCCGTCGAGAAAAAAGTGTACGTCGGCACGATGACTTCGTCCTCGGCGCGAATGCCGGCCGCCAGCAGGGCAATCCGCAGGGAGACCGTGCCGTTCACGACACCAATCCCGTGTTTGCAGCCGTGCATCGCGGCGAAGCGTTTTTCAAATTCGGCGACTTCCGGTCCGTTCAGCTTGCCCCATTTGCCGCTGCGCAACGTGCGGAGCAGCCGCTTTTCCTCCGGCTTGCCAAAGATCGGCCAGGCGGTGAAAGGTCGGTTGCGGATGGGTTTGCCACCCAGAAGAGCGAGTTTCATAAAGTAAGGCTAAAGGCTAAAGGCTGAAGGTTAAAGTCTAAGAATTGTCTTTTGAGCGTTTATTGAGAGTTGCGAACGAACCTCCCTCACCCTGACCCTCTCCCCAAGGAGAGGGAAATGCCATCGTGCATCGGCTGATGGCGCAACGACCACTCGAACTCAGTCACAAGTTTTCGGAGGAGATGGCGAATATTCCTCCTTCTCCCCGGGGGAGAAGGCCGGGATGAGGGCGAGCGTTAAACATACTTTGTTCCCAGCTCATTCATGTCCTTCTCCATAGATTCCCGGTTTTTAGCCTTGGGCCTTTAGCTTTTCTTCAAAACTTCTTGCCCAAATAGACGCACCCGTCTTTCCCTTCGCCGACGCGGAGCAGTTCCTTGAAGCCGAGCTTGTGGTAAAAGCCAAACGCCGGCGTGTTCATCATGCTCACGCCCAGATGCGCCCCGGGCGCGCCGCGCTGACGGAGTTTGTCCATCACCATTTCCATCATGCGCCGGCCGTAACCGCGACCTTGCGCGCGCTCGAGCAAATCAATGTGCAGATGCGACGGATACTCTGCGTATGGTTCCGGCATGGTGTAATCCGGGCTGTGATACCACGAGTGAACCATTTGTGATCGGGACCATTTTTCGGGATCGCCGGTCGGCATGGGAAACTCAGCACAGAGTTTTGGTCGCCACTCCTTTTCGTAGCGGGCGAAGAACGCCTTTGAGTCAAATGCGCCGAGCGCGTAACCGCAGATGCCGTGTTCGTCCTCCAAGATGAGACTCAGTTCCGGCTCGTAGGCCAGATACGGGCCGACAAAAATTCGGCCCAAGGCGTCGGGATCGTCGCGGTAAAACGGTTCGCCATCCTGGCCGAAGTTGCCGGTCTTGAGGCAGACATGGTAAGCGCCCGGCTGATCGCCAGGCCGCGCGGGTCTAATGGTGCAATTTTTCATAGTGGGGTTCACATCTGGCACTTTTCCTCCCGGGGCTCGTCAATGGATTTTAGCGTCTGGAACGGGAGGATGGCGGGGCAGACTTCTCGGGTCATACCTTTCCAGTCGAGTTCGACTTCGCGTTCGTCGTCGAAGCGGCAGCAGCGGTACTTCTCCGGGAGCGGTTTGCTGGAGCCGATGAGTTTGGCGAGGTCGCGTTCCGCGGCGTCGCTGAGGATATAGCTGTCTGGACGGGATTCGGGCATGGTGGAAAATTTATTCTTTATCGCGGTTGAAGCCAATCGGGCGGCGGGGTGGTTCGGGGGACGGTTGCAACAAGGGGAGCAATTTCCGATAAACATCCCGCAAAGCGGAATCGTGTTCCAACAGCGTCTTGTCAATTTCCGCCAACCGCTTGAGCACGGCGGCATTGGCGGTGATCTGTTCGCGGATGCGCACAAACGCACGAATCACAAACACGCTCATTTCCACCGCCGGATCACTGCGGAGGAGGTTCGCCGCCATGAGCGCGCCGTGTTCGGTAAACGCCCATGGGCGATAGGCAGCCCCGCGATGCTTTTTGGAACTGGTCACAAATTGTGACCAGTTCGGAACAGAGCTTCCGTCTTCAGCCACCTGTAATGAACTCATCGCAATTTGCGATGAGTTCGCAACCATCAACTGCGACCGCAAGCCGGCAAACTCTTTGGCCGTAATCTGAAACGCGAAATCTTCGGGAAACCGCTGCCGATTCCGTTTGCAAGCTTGGTTGAAAACTTTCGTCGGCACGCCGTAAAGTTCTGCCAGGTCGGCATCCAGAATCACCTTCTGGCCGCGCAGGTCGAGAATCAGGGATTCAATGGGCTTCCTTGGCTTCATGATCTGCAGCTTACTCGCACTCAAGCTCAACCGCGATTGTCCCGTCGGCGCGCAGCAACAACAATCGCTGCAATCTGGCCGCCATCCCTCCGCGGTACGTGCCCGGCAGATGCGAATCCGGATGGTAATCGGCATTCTGATTGCCCGGCGCCGACTTGAATGCAATGTAACGCTCCAGCAAGTCCAACTCTTCGCGTAGTTCCCAAACCCGGCGATTCAGCGCATAAAACAACGGCCGATGACGCAACTCGGTCAGCCGGAAGCAGAATTCCCGCAAGCGGGCAAGGTGCTGGCGCAAGGTTACCGCTTCGCCACCCCAAGTCGCCGGATTCCGCGTGAGCAAATCGCGCGCGTGTTCAAAGAGAGCTTTGGCCTCCGCACCATCTTCGTACGGCAGGTAATAGCAGTCGCCGAGCAGGATCAAATCCGCCAGCGCGAGCGGCGAACCCGAGGTGGCGAAATAAGGTAACCACTCGCCCATCGCGGCCAGATAGGCCTGGCGGGCATCCCACGATCCGCCTCCCCGCACGAACGCCGCCAGCGTATGCACCGCGACAAAGTTAAACGGAAACTCCGTGTTCGGATTTAGGAGCAGGCCGCTGACGGCGCCCCGCAACTCCGGCGACCGTCCGCTGTAGGGTCCGCAGAAAAACCGACGCCCGTCGTAATCGTTGGCGTGAAGATTGTCCCAAATGAGCGGCTTCCGACGCAGCACGGTTTGCAGTTCCTGGACATGCGCCACGGTGATTTCGCGGGAGATGATTTCCGGGCCCGTCCAGAAGATGTCAATTTCCGGGAGCAATTCCCGTCCGACGGTGGCGAGATAGTTCTCACCGCCCAATTGGGCCGCCGCCATTCTTCCGCAATAGGGCGTGGGACAGAATAGAAACCGGGCGGGCGGACAGCGCTCGCGCGTCCAGCGGAACAGGGCATTGACCACATGACATTGCGCGGATGCAAACGAACCGAAGCGCTGTCGGTCCGCGGGATCCATGCGATCGGGAATGTCATCGAAGAGCAGGGAGAAATTTTGGCAGCCCAAGGCCAGCATCTGCTCAAAACGTCGTTTGAGATTATCCAGCTCGGTCGCGTCGCTGTAACGGATATCCAATCCGGGACTGAGCGCATAAACGAAACGGAGCTCACGCTGTCGGCACGTCTGAATCAATTGGCCGAGGGCCTGCGCTTCGGTCGCCACATAAAGTTCCCGCCAGATCGCGCGTTGTTTCAAGTCATCCTTGGGCGCGTAGAAATAGGTGTTCAGCCCCCCGCGGGCCATCCAGTCGAACAACTCAAAGCGTTCCGCCTGGGTCCACGGCGGCCCATAGAAGCCTTCGATCACTCCGGCCAGGAAATTGGTTGTCGCTTGTGTTGCCATGCGCTCACCCGATGTGACGCGCACAAGCTACGCGGCGAACCAATCCTCTGGCAAGACTGCTGGGCACGCGGGTTCGCCGCGGGGCTCCCCGGAACTCTGGAGGGGTGGCGAGGCACAACGCCATCCCGAAATGTGCCCAGCGTTTGAAGTGCGCTGTCAACCAAATCGTCATTGGAGGGACACGAAGCCAGCGTAACTTCTCCCTCTCCTCCATTCCGAATGGAGGAGAGGGTCGGGGAGAGGAGGTGCGAGGTTGCCTGCCAATGCTCGAGGCGTGTAGTCTCTCCGCATGAATCCCACCGCCGTCGCCCGCCGACTCCGCCGCGACCAGACGGATGAAGAAAAGGAATTATGGCGCGCGTTCAAGGCGGGACGGCTCGCCGGTTTTAAATTCCGCCGTCAACATCCGCTTGGGAAATACTTCCTAGACTTTTTCTGCCCGGCCGCCCGGCTGTCGATCGAGCTGGACGGTTTTCAGCATGGGTTGCCGGACATCATGCAGCGCGATGAAGCGCGGGCCAGGTTTCTGGCGGCGGAGGGCATTGAGGAGTTACGGTTTTGGAACCATCAGTGGCACCAGAATCGGGATGGCATCCTGTTGGATATCTGGGCCGCACTGCATCGTCGCACGGGTTCTGTGAAAATGATGAGGAAGGAGTGGAATCACCGTTTCGTGCCGCCAAATCCGGAACAGTTGCTTGAGAAGCCAGCCGAGCCGCCGATGTGCCGGTCGCGCTCGTGAAATAAAACGAAACCTCCTCTCCCCGGCCCTCTCCTCCATTCTGAATGGAGGAGAGGGTGTTGTCCGAAAGGTACACGGTGGATTTCACTCACGCCGAAACGAATTCGATCCCACAGTCGCGCTGCGGTCTGCCGCAGCAATTCAAGACTCTGCGCGGCGCGCGGGAGATTTTCTGGGCCCCCATGATGCTCGGTAAAACCGGACCACCCCAAGTGCGCCATCTCAAGATTTACCGGAGCGCGGAGTTTCCGGCGGCCCCTCGTCCTTTTCAATTTTGGCGAAGGGGAGCGGTTTGGTGAAGCAGGCCGTGCGCCCGGCGCCGTAAAGTACGCCCGCCGCCAGCCAGCCAAGGCCGGCGAACTTGGCCTTCGGGCCCAAGCTGTACCAAAGATAGAAACACACGAGAAAACCCAGCAACGGCGAAAGAAAATTTCCGAGGGTCCGGCGGTCGCTGCGCAGAAAATAGTGGACGAACGCCGCCGCGTTGACCCCCATGAAGGCAATCAAGGCCCCGAAGTTCAGCAGCTCCGCGCCGAGGGAATAGGTGAGCGTGAACGCGCCAATCAGCGTGGCCACGCCAACGAGGAGAATGTTGTTGCTGGGAATATGCGTGCGCGGGTTGATGGCGGCGAAGAAGCGGCTCGGAATGGCGTTGTCCCGCCCCATACCGTAAAGCAACCGGCCGGCCCCAAGGTGCGCGCCCGCGCCCGAGCCGATCGTGGCGACCAGCAACGCCAGGTTCACGGTCATAAACAACCATTGCCCGCCGGCCTTCCCGGCCACGTAACAAAAGGCCGTGTCGGTGTCCGGGAATTTGATCTCCGGCCAGACGAGTTGCGCGGCATAAACCTGGATGGAGGCCAGCACGCCAGTGATCAGGCAGACCAGCACCGTCGCCCGGAGAATGTTGCGCCGCGGATTGTGGACTTCCTCCGACAACGTCGAGATGCCATCGAAGCCGATATAAGTCAGTACCGCCAGCGCGGCGCCGCCGGAAACGACGGAGAACGAAAAAGTTTTTGGATCATAAAACGGCTGCGTCCAGCCGGCGAGGCCCGCGGGCGGTTGCAACCAGAGATACCGCCCCGCCGCCCCGAGGAAAAGCACGATGACCACGCTCAAGCTGGCCGCGATGATGGCATTGGTGCGCGAACTGGCTTCGATGCCGCGCAGATTCATGGCCGTGAAAAGCACCGTGAAGCCGATGGCATATACCGCAAAGGGAATTTCCGGCACGAAATTCATCGCCGCCTTGCTCGCCCAGATGACGCAGATGATCGGGTTCATGACGTAATCGAAGATCATGCCCCAGCCGACCAAATAGCCGAGCGCGGGATGAATTTCCCGACTGACATACGTGTAGGCGGACCCGGCGCTGGGATACACATTGGCCATGCGCCCGTAACTCAAGGCGGTAAACAGCATGGCCACCATGCCGATCAAAATCACAGTTACCACATGGCCTTGCGCCTGCTCGGCGGCCGCGCCAAACAGCGGCATCGGGGCGGTGGGCTGGATCAGGATGATTCCGTACAGCACCAACGCCGGGAGCGTGAGTACGCGCCTCAAGCCGGGACCGGAAGCGGAAACAGGGGAGTTGGTAGCCACGTGGATTGCCAGTGATTTTTCGTGGGCAAGAGTTCAATTTCAGCATCCCCAGCGCAAGGCAGAACTGTCGTCTGAGGGCGACAGAATGTGGTGGTGGCATCGCCACGCTGGTGCGAGCGCCGGCATCCCTGCCGACGGGCTTCGATGTCACGGGGAGGCACGCAATTTTGCCACTCGCCGGCAGGGATGCCGGCGCTCCCAGGCAGTGGGAAATTCCCATTTTCGCCACGGGTTCAACTTTCGTCCCCAGCCTATCCGCAGACTGAACGGCGCCGTCCCTTGGCCATTGCCCTGGCCATCGCCAAGGCGTCCAGCCCGGTGCGTTTGCAATCTCAGCGGCGGCGGGCGGGAGGTTTTTGCGCCGCGGCGGGCGGCTTCGTCGGCGTCACCGGCTGATTGATCCGATACTCCTTCAGTTCGGCGTAGATCGATTGCGCGAGGCCGGACTTCGTGAAACCAATCGTCTTCGCCCCTTTGATGCCGAAATGCTTTTCCAGGTCCGCCGGTCCGTAATGTTGCACGACCGGGTAGTGTTTGAAGTCCACCAGGATTTCATCCCGGACCGGTTCCGAAATGTCCTCGGTGATCAGCACAAAATGCAACTTGCCCTTGTTCCGGGCCAGCGTGTCGCGGCCGATCATTAAAATCCCCGCGCGCAAGACGAACGGGAACAGTCGTGCCACCGGTCGGATCGGAGCTGAATTATTCATTCCGCGTTGGCGGTAGGGACGGCGCCGCGTCGAGCGGTGCAATCAATCACGCAGGGTCCGGGTTCGCCCGAACTTTTCCGGCCCTGTACGGGCCGGTGACACCGCAGCGCGGCGTCCCTACCAAAAAGCGATTTGCCCATCACGCGGCTTTGACTTTGACCTTGTTGCCCTTGACACTCGCGCGGTTCAGCTTGGCGAGAATGGCGTTAGCGTGGTCGGTGGCGACGTCCACAAACAGATGCCGCTCGCGGATGTCCACTTTGCCGACGACTTTTCCGGGCAGACCGGTCTCCCCGGCGATGGTGTTCACGATGTCGATGGGCGTGACGCCCATCTCTTCACCCAGATTCATGTGCAGGCGCGTGTATTCGGCGCCGGGCGGACGGGTCTTATTGGGCGGACGAATAAAGGCGGGCTTGGCTTCGACGGGTTCGCGGCGTTCCCACGGCCGGTTGGACTTGCCCGGCGATTTTGATTCCAGCGGCTTGCGAAATTCGGGTTTTACGGAAGCTAAAATCTCCTGGTCGGAGTAGCTCTTTTGAATTTCCGGTTGAACCACCAGCACCGGTGCAATCTTTTCGGCCCTGGCCTCCACGGGAGACTCGCTGGCCGGACGCGTCCCGGCGGGCGCGCTGCTGGCGGAGGGCGGAACGACCGGGCGGGCGGCGGGACGCGCCGCCGCTGGAGCGACATCAGTAGCGGCGGCCGCAACGACTTTGGGCGGGGCCGGGACCGCGACCGGGGCGCGGGCCACCGGCGGCTTCTCGGGTCGCGCCGTCCGGACAATTGGGACAACCGGGGCACGCGCCGGACGGTCGTCCCGCCGATCGGCAAAGCGTTGCGGCCGTTCGCTGGGACCACGACTTTCGTAGCGGGGCGCCCGGCGGTCATCGGGGCGCTCGCGCGGGCCGTCGCGAAACCGTTCGCGCTCCGGGGGCCGATCGGTTCGGTCGGGCCGCTCATACTCTTCGGTGCGCGGCGGGCGGGCAGTGGCTTCTTCGCCGCCTTTCAACAAATGAATCAGCGCGGACGCCAGGTCGGTGGAACTGAAGCCTTCTTCCAACAAGCGTTCGATGAGGTGGTCCTGCTTTTGATATTCGCCGCTTTGCAACGTCGCGCGGAGTTTGCCGAGGAAAACATTTTCCCGCGCCTCGCCCACTTCCGCCTCGGTCGGAATGCGCGCGCGTTGGATCCGGGTGTTGGTATAACGCTCGATGTTGCGGATCTGAAACAGCTCCCGGCCGGACGCGAACGAAATCGCGCGGCCCGTCCGGCCCGCGCGGCCCGTCCGCCCGATGCGGTGCACGTAATCCTCGCCGTCGTACGGCAAGTCGTAATTGAACACCACCTGGATGTCATCCACGTCAATGCCCCGCGCGGCAATGTCGGTCGCGACGAGAAATTCCAGGCCGGACTTGCGGAACTTGTTCATGACCCGGTCGCGCTGCGCCTGGGTCATGTCGCCATGCAACCGATCTGCCATGTAACCCTGCGCCTCGAGATGATCCACGAGGTCGTCCACCATACGCTTGGTGTTGCAAAAAATAATGCCGAGCTTGAGATCATGGATGTCAATCAGCCGCGTCAGGAGTTCGATTTTGTAGCGCCGATCCACTTCGTAATACACCTGCTCGACCGTCGGCACCGTCATGGCCTTCTGCTCCACCTTCACGGTTTGCGGATCGCGGGAAAACTTTTCAATCAAGTCACGAATCGGTCGCGGCATGGTGGCGGAGAAGAACACCGTTTGCCGTTCTTTCGGCACGCCCTTGAGAATGGTTTCGATGTCCTCGCGGAAACCCATGTTGAGCATCACGTCGGCTTCGTCGAGGATGACCATCTTTACGGTCTCGAGCCGCAGCGTGCCGCGGCGCATGTGATCCATGACGCGGCCCGGCGTGCCGATGACAATCTGCGCACCCTGCTTCAGGCCGTAGAACTGGCGCTCGTAGGATTGGCCGCCATATATCGGCAGCGCATTGATGCCGCGCTTGAAGAGCGCCAGCTTGTGCACCTCCTCGGACACCTGCACCGCCAGCTCGCGCGTCGGGCAAAGAATGATGACCTGCACCGCACGCAGGTTGGGATCGGTCTTCTCGATGGCCGGAATGGCGAAGGCTGCGGTCTTGCCGGAGCCGGTCTGCGACTGGCCCACGACGTCGTGCCCGGCCAGCAACACGGGGATGGCCGCAGCCTGAATCGGCGCCGCCTTTTCGAACCCGAGTTTATCAATGGCCTTCTGGACTTCGGCGGACAGGCCGAGTTCGGAAAAAAGTTTTGGTGTCATGTGGTGTCTTCGCGACTTTTGCACCCTAGCAGGGTTCGCCCCGGAACGAGAGACAATTCTGGGTGCGGACCGGAAGTGGCGGTCAACCCAAGTAGCGGCCAGGCATCCGTGCCTGCCGTAGAGCCGTGGCTTCCAGCCCGGCGACCACGCCTCGCATCGTCCGCCGCGTTGGAGCTTTCGGCAGTCGGCCCGTCCTCGCAACGTTACTCCCGGGCGGCA
>JANXWY010000018.1 GCA_025350905.1 Verrucomicrobiota bacterium | reverse complement strand
TGCCGCCCGGGATTCACCCCTCGGCCGTGATTGCCAGATCCGCGCAAGTTGATCCCGCCGCGAGCATCGGGCCGAACTGCGTCATTGGCGAACGCACGCGGATTGGTGCGGGCGCGGTGCTGCACGCTTGCGACGTGGTCGGCGACGACTGCCGTCTGGGGGATGGCGTGGTGCTATTCCCGAACGTCACGCTTTACCCGCGCACCGAGTTGGGCCTGCGCGTGCGCGTTCATTCCGGCACGGTGATTGGCTCGGACGGGTTCGGGTACGTGCGGGACGCCGGTGCGCATCGGAAAATTCCGCAGATCGGCAAGGTGGTCATCGGCGAAGACGTGGAGATCGGCGCGAACGTGACGATTGATCGCGGCGCGCTGGGCTCAACGATCATCGGCAAAGGCACGAAGATTGATAACCTGGTTCAGATCGGGCACAACGTCCAGATCGGCGAACATTGTCTGATCATTTCGCAAGTCGGCATCGCCGGCAGCACCCAGCTCGGAAATAACGTCGTGCTGGCTGGACAAGTTGGCATCATCGGCCATTTGAAAATTGGCGCTGGGGCCGTGGTCGCCGCGCAATCCGGCGTGGTCAAGAACATTCCCGACGGCGGGAAATGGTTGGGCACGCCGGCCAAACCCGACCACGAAGCCAAGCGGCAGCTCGTCGCTTTGCGGCAACTGCCGGAAATGCTCAAGCGCATCGCGACATTGGAAAAACAGTCGGACCCGGATTGTCGATGCCTTTTCGGGCACCCAGTCCGCTCCGTTTTTCGTCAGAGCGAAAGGCGGCAACCCGAAAAAACTATCGGACAGCCTTCCGATAAATGTTTCTAACCCATCGGGTCACAACCGCTCCAGGATGAAAATTCAAAACGGGCTTGCCATGAAAACGCGTGCTGGTCATATTCGACTCAACGAAAGCAGAATTTTATGGCCGATGTAGCAAACAAATACCCCGAAAACGTGGCTGGCAAATACTACGTGGACAACCAGTGCATTGACTGCGACTTGTGCCGCGAAACCGCCCCGGACAACTACAAGCGCAACGAGGACGGCGGCTACTCGTTCGTTTACAAGCAACCTGAGAATCCCGAAGAAGAGGCGCGTTGCAAGGAGGCCAAGGAAGGCTGCCCGGTCGAAGCCATCGGCGACAACGCCGGTTGATTCCAGTCAAAGACTGTTCGGTCCCCGCGGCGCCAATTGCCTGGCAGGTCTTGTTGTACCTGCGCTGATGAATCTTTGGGTTGGGGGAAATTATCCGTTGCGCGAAACGAAGATGGGTCTATGTTGCGTTGGTGAATTGGCAGCAGATTATTTCTCTCTCGATTGTAGCGGCGGCCGCGACCGCATTGGCGTGGCGTCAATTTCGCCCGCGCAAGTTTCGTTTTGACCGCGACGCGCATTGCGGTTGTGCGATGAATGAAGGCCGCCCAGTGCAAAGCTCAATTGTTTTTCATGCGCGCAAAGGCGAACGGTCGCAGGTGCTGGTCAAAATGAAATAAGGTGGCGCTTGCACGAAGTCGCGCGCTGCGATACTTTTTCCCGCAAACATGGCAGTCAACAAGATCAGTTCGACGTTGCATTTCGTAACTCATAGCTCCTCCGTGGGCGGGCACGAGGGTTCGGCCAATGGTCATTGGGTACCGAACACGGATGTTTACATCACCGACAGCGGATTGGTCATCAAGGTGGAACTCGCCGGGATGAAAAGCGAGAACCTCGAAATCAACGTCGAGGGCAACCGCCTGCGCATCAGTGGCAGTCGCCCAGATTGCTGTCGCGCGCCGAAATGCAGCTTTCTCATGATGGAAATCAATTATGGTCCGTTCGAGCGACTGATCGAACTGCCGGCGGGATACGATCTTAGCCAGGCCAAGGCCGCCTACTTGAACGGCTTCTTGCGCATTGATGTGCCGGTGCTGGTTGCCCATTCCAAACGCACCAAGGTCCACGTTGCCGGGGGAAACTAAAATCTCTCTGAACTTTTCGGGGAGTGGCGGCATCTAACTTGCAGATTTTACTACGATGACCGCACCCGACACAGAATTTGTAAGCATTCTTGGTTCCTCCGGGAGTTCGGAGTCGCCTTCGCGCATCTCCGCGCGCTCCCTGCCGGAGACCCTGCCGGTGTTGGGGCTTTCCGACGTGGTGATCTTCCC
>JANXWY010000483.1 GCA_025350905.1 Verrucomicrobiota bacterium | reverse complement strand
CACGCGACCGGAGCCGGCGGTCGAATTGTTGTTGGCGCGGCTGAAACTCAAACTGCCCGCGCAACCCCCGCCGCGGCTAAGCGCAGAACAAAAACTCACGACCTGAGCACGGCGCAGAAAAAATGTAGTGAAGACCTTTGGACCTCACCCGGCGAAAACTCGAAGAAATCCCCCGGTCACGCAGAAAAACTCGCTCCAGTATCGAAAGTTGGGCTGGCGCCAGAGTTGGCGCGCGTGGATACGCCTATCCCTGGGCTGTGTTCGCGCGCCGGGAGTTTACCACGCGCACAACGTCCAATAAAACTGTTTAGCGGCGGCCACGTTGTCGCCGAAGTTCACTGGAACCAAGGCGCCAGTTTTTCCCCCGCCCAAATTTTGGTGACCGGCTGGCGTTCGCGCACGATGGCCGACTGACGGCCGTTCACCAACACTTCGGCCACTAACGCGCGGGTATTGTAGGTCGACGCCATCACTGAGCCGTAGGCCCCCGCGCTTAACAGCGCCAGATAATCGCCTTCGCCAACTCTTGGTAGCGGGCGATTCTTGCAGAAGTAATCACCCGATTCGCAAACCGGGCCGACCACATCAGAAGCGATCCGGGCGCCACCTTTGCGGACGAGCGGCACGATTTCGTGATACGCATCATAAAACGCCGGGCGAATCAGGTCATTCATCGCTCCATCCACGATGACGAAATTCTTCTTACCCGTGCGCTTCACATATTCGACCCGGGTGACGAGGAGGCCGGCATTGCCGGAAATAAAGCGCCCCGGCTCCATCAGGATGCGCAAGCCGAGCGGTTGCAGCAGCGGCACCAGGCGCGCCGCATATTTTTCCGGGGTGAGAATATTTTTGCCTGCTTTCTGCCACCAGGCCGCAGCACTGCTCGCCAACGCTGGTTGGTAGACAATCCCCAATCCGCCGCCGATGCTGAAAAACTCGAGGCCATGGCGCCGCTGCAAACGCTGCAAAATCGGAATCACCTTGCGCACCGCCTGATCGAAGGGCGCCACGGTGGTGAGTTGCGAGCCGATGTGCATCTGCAATCCGCGCAGCCGCAAATGCTTCAACTTGCTTGCGCGGGCGTAGACGCCCTCGATCTGCTCGAACGCGATGCCGAATTTATTCTCATAGGTGCCGGTGGTGATCTTCGCGTGGGTGTGTGCGTCCACGTTCGGATTCACCCGCACCGCCACGGGGGCAATCTTTTTCAAGCGCGCCGCCACCTGGTTGATCCGCCGCAACTCCGGCTCGCTTTCCGCATTGAACGAATACACGCCGCGCCGCAGGGCAAACTCGATTTCCGCCTCAGTTTTGCCCACGCCCGCAAACACACACTTGCCCGGGTCGCCGCCGGCCGCGATGGCCCGCTGCAACTCACCACTGCTCACGATGTCGAACCCGCCCCCCAGATTGGCGATGGTGCGGAGCACCGACTGGTTGGAATTCGACTTCATGGCGAAGCAGATCAAATGCTCAACTGGCGCCATGGCGCGATCGAGCTTTTGAAAATGATTGGTTAGCGTCCGTTGCGAATAAACATAGAGCGGCGTCCCAAACGTTTTCGCCAACGTCGCCACCGCGACGCCTTCGCAATAAAGTTTGTGTCCAACGTAGCGAAAATCATGCATGCCCCGGCAGTTTAGAGCGGCGGACCGAAAGCGCAAGTTTCGCGGGATGGATGCTTGCCTCGCCGCACGGTTGCTGTAACTTGACCAACAAGCTGCGGCTTCGGTTCCGGTCGTCGCTGGTTTTCGCCGTCATGAGTGCTACCAAAAAAAACAAGATCAAGATTCTCATCGTGGACGATCATCCGGTCGTTCGTAAAGGCTTGCAGTCCTGCCTGGCGGGAAAGGTCAATCTTAAGGTGGTCGGGGAAGCGGCCAACGGCACGGAAGCCGTGCGGATGGTCAAAGAACTGGGGCCGGACATCGTCCTCATGGATATTTCGATGCCGGAGATGGACGGTTTGGCCGTGACGGAGGCGCTGCGCAAGGTTGCCTCGCAAGCCAAGGTCCTCATCCTTTCCATGCAAAGTAACCGGGATGCCGTCTTGCGCATCATCAAGGCCGGCGCCCGCGGCTACGTGCTCAAAGATGCCCAGGCGGATGAACTCGTGCGGGCCATTGAAACGGTCCATGCCGGCGAAGCGTATTTCAGCGGGCCCATCGCCCAGATCGCACTCAACCAATATGTTTCGGACGCGGATGATACCAAACCCGTGGCGAAACTCAGCGAGCGCGAGCGCCAGGTCCTGGCGCTGATCGCCGAAGGCAAGAGCAACAAGGAGATCGCCACGCACCTCGGCATCGGCGTGCGCACCATCGAGACGCACCGGGAACGCATCATGCGCAAGCTCAGTGTCCACAGCGTCGCCGGCCTCACCAAATTCGCCATCGCCAACGGCATCTCCGCGCTCAACGACGAAACCAAAGCCTGACCCGGGCCCCGCCCCCGCGGTCGTGCGGCTTACCATGCAATCGGCGCGCATTATTTTCGTCACCGGCACGGACACCGGCGTGGGCAAAACGGTCTTCGCGTCCTTGGCGACCGGTTCGTTGCGCCACCATGGATTTCGGGTGGCCGCGCTGAAACCCGTTTGCTCCGGCGGGCGCGATGATGCCCGCCAACTGCATCGGGCGGCGGGAAAGGTTTTAGCACTCGCCGAAGTCAACCCCTGGCATTTCCGCGGTGCGCTGGCGCCGCGAATCGCCGCACGCCAGGAAAACCGCCCGTTGCTCCGCCGTGCGGTCGTGGCGCACATCCGGCGGATCGCGCGTCGGTTTGAGGTGGTCGTTGTGGAAGGCGCGGGCGGTTTGCTCAGTCCGCTCGGTGAAGATTTTGATTCGCGCGACTTGATCCGGGCGCTGGGGGCCGAAGCCATTGTGGTTTGTCCGAACCGGCTCGGCGCGGTGAACCAGGTGCGGTTGGTGTTGGCGGCGTTGCCCGCTGCCACCGCCCGGCAGGCGCGCGTCGTCCTAGTGAACCCGCAGCAGCCCGACGCCGCCAGTCGGACGAATCCTGAATTGCTCCGGGAGTTCATGGCGCCGAAACGCCTCTGGTTGTTGCCATGGGTGGAAATTTAAGCTTTTCGGGACCATCCCCGGCGCGCAAGTTGATTACGGTGGCGGCCCGCCGCAATCCGCCGTCGCTTTTTTGGCGACGTTTGAAAGCGCGCGAAGCCTTGGCTCAGGCGCCGGGCTTCGGGCGCGGTCTTTCCAGCCCCGCTCGAATCCGAGTCGTTCGGAGCTCCGCCGGTCCCGTTACCTAACCCACCGCGGTTGGCGAGGAGTTGCTCACTCCGATACTTCCTCGGTCAAGGCCACCGCGGCGGGCCGGGCGTGTTTGCCGAATTTGATTTCCGGGACGAGCAGGAGCGTTGCCGCCACGATCATACCGGCCCCAAGCCAGCTAATCGCCGCCACCGACCAGTGCGCGACCAATTGAAACGCCACCACCGGCGCGAGCACGCCGCGCAAGCCGGTAAAAAAGGTGTGGACGCTCATGTAATCCGCCACCCGCTCCGGCGGCGCAAACTTCGTCACCCACAACCCCCACGCCACATCGCCACCCCCGTTGGAGATGCCGTAAATGATCGCGCCTACGATCAGCCACGCCAGATGGTTGCCGCCAAAAAACGAGAGCATGCCGAGCGCAAAGCCGGTATTCAAAACGATGCGGAGCACGAAGAAATTCATGCGGTCGAACAGCCAGCCCCACACCGGACTCATCACCAGCCGCGCGAGATTTGGAATCACCCCGACCAGCAGGGCGATTTGCGCGGTGGTCAGCAGTTGCCCGCTCCAAGTGACGCCGTGCTTGGGGTTGGCCAGGTACTCGACGCGCAACGGCAGGATCATCAGGTTGGCAAAGCCCATCAACATCCACATGACCAGGGTGCGACGGAATAACGCGTCGTCCCGCACAAACCGTAACGCGCGGAACGGATGGGTGCCGCCCGAAGCCGTCAGCGCGCGCGACGGGAGCCGCCTCAGACAAAAACTGGCGAACGCAAATGCCGCCGCAAAGACGATCAACAGCCCGCGGAAGTACTCCAGATTGGCGGACAAAATGCGCCCGGCGAATTCGCTGAAGGCGGCCGCGGTGGCAATGCGAATCATAAAGGTTCGCGAAAACAGTTTGCCGCGTTGCCGCGCCGGATAGTTCTCCTGGTAAATTTGCGTCATCAACGGCACCGCGGCGGCACTCGCCGCCATGGTGATGACGGCGCCCAGCACAAATACCGGCAGGGCTGGCAGCAGCGCCATCACCACGAAGCCCAGCGCGCCCAGCACCGCCACGCGCGCCGCCGCTTTGGCGACCGGCCAGCCGGCGGTTTCGACGCGGGCCACGAGCCACGGACCGAGCATCAGCCCGAAGCTGCCGCCGCCCGCCACCAACGCCTTGGCGAGCGAACCAGCGTGATACCAACGTACCGCAATGAGCAGCAGAAATGTGCCACCCGCAGTTTCAAGGATGCCAGAGGATATCGCGCGCCACCGTTCATAGCGGTAGGTGAGGGCGGTACGATTCGCGTCGGGCATCGGGCACAGACTAGGGTGAGAAAGAATGGCGGGCAAAAGGATTTGTGCACGTGAGCGATTCGGCTGGGAGGCACCCCGGCGGGGACGGTCGCCTACGAGCCGGATTGCAGAATCGTAGCGACGGGCCACGTAACGCAGTCGATGTCGCGCAACACCCACCCACACCCGTGGCGAGTCTGGGCCATTGCGATGGTCGCCCCTCATGGGTTCGCCGTCCGGTTAGAGCGCGATACGACCAACAAATCCGTGGCGTGGCGCTGTCTTGTTGTTGGCGCAGCGGAAGCTAGTCCGGGTTCCTGCTGCCGGGGGCCGTCGGGGTCCGGCAGATCGGACTTGTTCTTCGGGGACAAACGAGGCTCAATAGGCGCATCAAAACTTGGATGTCAATGGGCTTGCGTCATGATGGATAACGCCGCCAAGAATTTTTCCAAACGCATCCTTTCCCCCCTGGAACGCATTTCGGAAGTGCTCTTCGGATTAATCATGGTGCTTGGCTTCACCGGGTCGATGAGCGCCGCCCAGGCCGGCCGCGCGGAAATTCGCACGATGTTGTTCGGGGCCATCGGCTGCAACCTGGCGTGGGGATTGATCGACGGCATCATGTATCTCATGGCCTGCCTGGGCGAGAAGGGACAAGACCTGCGCACCTTGCGGGCGGTGCGCCAGGCCGCGGATCCGCAGACGGGGCAACGTGTCATTGCGGACGCGTTGCCGGCGGTGCTGGCGTCTGTTTTGTCTCCGGCCGAACTGGAACGGTTGCGGCAGCAACTAAATATGCTACCCGCGCCCCCGCGGCATCCCAGCCTCCGCCGCGACGATTGGTTGGGCGCGCTCGGCGTATTTCTGCTGGTTTTCCTGTCCACGTTTCCCGTGGTGCTGCCATTCATTTTTATGCAGGAGCCCGCGGGTGCGCTCCGGGTCTCGAACCTGATCGCCATCGGGTCGCTCTTCTTTACCGGTTTCTTTTTCGGACGCTGCGCGGAAATGCACCCGTGGCGGACGGGCGTTATCATGGTAATCGTTGGCGCGGCCATGGTGGCGATTACGATCGCGCTGGGAGGATGAATTTGAAACGCCCCTTGGGAGTCCTCATCACCGCGCTAACCCTGCAGGCGGAAGCTGCAGGCGGCCAAATCATTTCCAACGCACTTGCCAACGACCCGGCCACGAATACGCCGTCTGTCTTGGAACCGGGCGGTGAGCGGGCGTGGTCATTCTCCGTCTCCGCTTCTGGGTACTTGGTTCCGAATGGCCGGGACTATGTGCAACCCACTTTCTCCGCCGACCGTGACGCGCTCCATCTTGAGGCGCGTTACAACTACGAAGCCTTGGACACCGGCTCGGTTTGGGTCGGTTTCAATTTCAGCTGCGGCGACAAGTTGTCCTTGGATTTCACGCCGATGCTGGGTGGAGTGCTGGGCGATGTCACCGGGATCGCGCCCGGCTACGAGTTTACGCTCGGCTATTGGAAGCTCGAACTCTACAGCGAAGGGGAGTACGTGTGCGATACCCACGATTCGTCCGGGAGTTTTTTCTACACCTGGTCCGAACTCAGCCTGGCGCCGGTGGATTGGTTTCGCTTCGGGCTGGTGGCTCAGCGCACCAAGGCCTACCAAACGGACCTGGACATCCAGCGCGGATTTCTCGTCGGCTTCACCTACAGGAAAATGAATTTCACCACCTACGTGTTCGATGCCGACCAAGGCAAATCAACCGTGGTATTGGCGATGGCATTGAGTTTCTAAGACAAATCTCCGTGAACGCGGGCCGACGGGGCGGAGCTGGCGAACCTTGTCGGTTTCCCCGCCCGCTTTGCGCAACTGGCGTGGCGTCACAACCGCAAGGCTGTCCAACGGGCTTATGCGAAGAACCCGCAAGTGACGTGGCCGCCGTTGGAAGAATACGAGCGGAAGATTGTGCCGCGGACCAATGGGGTGCGGTCTAAGCCGGTCGCCATGGAGAACCGAATCATCTGGAAGGAACGCAAGCGGCGAACGTATACATAACCTAAGGAGGACATCAATCGTAGCAATGGCCCTGAAATTTTGCCGCCGGTGTTTGATTTCCTTGACTACCTGCTTCGTCACTCTGGGGATAACCTTTTCATGCTGTTCCCTTAGGCTGACCGCGACCCCAAGCTTAGTTTACGTTCAGCAATCAGTGCCGACTCCGCCGCCAACCAGTGTTGCACATGGTTTCCCGGCACCGAACCTTGGCTCTCATAACTGAAGTAGGCCCGCCGGGCCACGGCGTCGGGTGCGGGGGCAAAATCAATTGCGTTTTGATCCAAGCTCGCAGCCTTGGTTTTTGGGGCGGCGCTGGTTGGTTCGGTTTGTGGGGAGAATTGCTTGTGTTTCATACCTGAAGGATGGGCTGGGTTACCATCTCCCGCTATGGGGTGTTACCCCCATTCGAGCGATGACAAATCTGTCCTGCGCGCGTGCGGTTGGTTGCTTGCTTTGGAAGTGACGGATGCCTCGCAGCGGTCGTTGAAACGAATCAACTTTTCCAACTCGAACGCAACCAAAGCTAGCCCGGCGAGGCCCGCGATGCGCAGCCACACCCCGGCATCCATCGGGGCGGCGCGGAAAAGTCGGTTCATCACCGGGGCGTAAGTGAGGAGGAGCTGCGCGGCCAGCATCGCCGGCGAGCTGGCAATCCCCACCAACACGGCGCTACTGCCAACGACGGCAATGGCCGGCTTGCGCGGCGAGTGCAGGTTTAGCTGGCATCGGAACAAGCGGCATCGGTCGATGAGCCGGCTCATACCCATCGCTGACGGGTGCGACCAGAAGTGGCGGTCAACCCGGGTGGTAGGAGTGTTCGCGCTGCGAACACTCCGTCCGCGCCGAGCGGGCGGAACCTGCGGTGACTCGGACGTGCCGCCGGACGCGGCCCGACGGCTCGCAGCGCGAGCCGTTCTACCACACTGACCGCCACTTCCAGTCGCACCCATCGCTGACGGCACGTTTGACACCGCCAGGTCGCGACTGTTTCAATCAAGGGCGGTGCTTCGTCGGACGCACGATGAGAACGGGACGGCGCGCCTGACGCACGACCCGCTCGGCGGTGCTGCCGAGCCAGACGTGCTTCAGCCCGGTGTAACCGTGGGTGGTCAGGACAATCAAATCCGCGCCCAACATTTTGGCCGCTTCGCAAATCTCCACATGCGGTTTACCTGCGCGCACAACGGCGGATATTCTTACCCCGAATGATTTGGCAAGGTCGGCGGCCGCGCGCTCCAAATCAGCCTCTGCCTGCTTCATTAATGGCATGATCGTATGACTCGCCAACTCACGACCCAATAGATAATCGATGGGGAATTTTTCCACGACGTGGAGCAGGACGACTTCGGCTGTGAATCGCTCCGCCAGGAAGGTGGCCCACGGCAACGCGGCTTTCGAGAGCTCCGAGAAATCCATCGGCACGAGAATTTTCTTGAGCCGGAACGGAGCAGCTTTGCCCATCTGCGTAGGAACGGAGAGCACGGAGCAAGGGGCGTGACGCACGACGCGTTCGGCCGTGCTACCAAGCAAGACATGCTCGACTCCGGTATAGCCGTGGGTGGCGATGACAATGAGGTCGGAATCGGACTCACTTGCAGCGGTGGTGATTTCGTTGAAGGCTTTGCCGGACCGGATGGCAAGGGCGGCCGCCGGATTGCCTTTGCGCTCCCGTCTGGCGATGGCCGCCAACTTCTCGCGGGCAAGCGCAGCCACCTCGGTGTCTTTCCGGGCGAGGATGACCGATTCCACCCCGGAGAGCCGGGAGGGCGGTTCAATCACGTGGAGTAGCGTGACCGCCGCGCCAAGTTTTTCGCTCAACCTCACTGCATACCGAACTCCGGATCGGGCCTCTTCCGAAAAATCAGTCGTGGTCAAAACTCTTTTTAGCTTGGGTCGCGCCACCGCGGCGGTGATTTGGGGTTGAGCGTTGGCGAGTGTATTCGAGCGTGTCGCTTTCATATCCTTTGTTCGCACGCCTTGGCCGCTAGTCCTTATCCGCATGGCCGGCGCCACCAGGCGGGGTGGCTTGGCCGCGGATCTCCGAATGTCGAATCTGTCCACCTAGGTTCGCGGTCCAGGCCATCAGGCCACTGACAATCAATCCGGCGGCGAGCAAAGCAGAACTCAACCAGGCGGGAACTAATTTGCCGCGCCGAAACAGGCTCAATCCGACCAACGCGGTGACGCCCAACACCAGGACGCCAATGAAGGCCACCGTCGCCGCCTGCTCATGCTGCTCCATCAGTTGATCGGAGACGCCGGGAAGTCCTTTGACCCCAGCTTCGGCGGGTTCGCCGGTGAGATAGACCGGCACGGACAACAGCGCCACGACGACAAAGGTCCCCAGCGCCGCTTGCTTTACCGCCGCACTTTTTTGCGCGAGGCCGAGGAGCAGGAGGCTCAATCCAAAGATCGTGCCGAGGACGGGAGAATGATTTAGCAGCAAGTGCAAATGGGTTGGATTCATGGTTTCGGTTTCGACATTTTAGTTTGCCAGCGACTCGCAGACAAGAACTCCGCAGGTTCTCGGTCAGGCAAAGTTTAGGCCAAAACATCACGCAACCTATGGGGTATAACCCTACCAACCCAAATGCGACTTTGATCGTGACCGGAGTTGATGAGGAAGTCCGCCCGCTCCTCGAATTTCCCTCCAAAACCTTGCGTGCTGTTGCTATTCGCGGTTGAGAATGAAGCTCAACACTCTTCCTCCCCACCGACGCGCCATCGGGCGAAGTAGCGCTGCCTTCCGTTGCCAATGGGTCATCGCTCCAAGAGTCTGCTGTCGGCTCGGGGGGCGACTTCTTGGCCGTTCCGAACCCCCGGGTGGGAGAGCTTTTCGCTGACTCGGGTGGTGCGGGTGTGCCTTCGCCGGGCGGATTCGCCGCCCCACGCCTACGGCCCGAGATGCTGTGGCTCGCCGCCCCATTTCGTTCCCAACAACCGCCGGGCCCGGACAGGTCGTGAACAGGTTGTGAAAAGTTTTTAACATCCTTTGGTTGCCTTCCGGGCCGGACTCCGTTCAGCTTCTGGCATGATTGATTCCGTTTCAGAAAGCGCCGGGGCAGCGCCGGATTTGAAGAAAGCCCGGCGCCGGAAAATTGCCACCCACGACGCGGGTCGGGCGGATCGGTTGCCGCCGCACGCGTTGGAAGCCGAGCAGGGCGTGCTCGGTTGCGTGCTGCTTTCGCCCAACGATTGCCTCGGGTTGTGCATTGAGAAACTCCGGAGCGGGCCGGAAGTGTTTTACGATTTGCGCCACCAGACCATTTACACGGCGCTCGTTGAAATGTACGACCAGCGCGAGGCGATCGACCTTATCACGCTCCAGCAACGGCTCAAGGACAAGCAACTGCTGGAGCCCATCGGCGGCATTCCCTACTTGAATGCGCTGCAAGACGCCGTGCCGTCGGCGGCCAACCTGAGCTATTACCTCGACATCGTCCTGGAGAAATCGCTCCTGCGAAAAATGATCCACACCTGCACTGACGTCGTGGGTCGCGTCTACGATTACGACGGCGAAGTGGATGCGCTGTTGGACGAGGTGGAACGGGACATCCTGCGCATCAGTGAAGCGCGGGCGGAGGGGGGCATGGAATCCGTGAAGTCGCTCGTGCACAAGGCCATTGGGACCGTGGAAAATTACTTCAACCGGCAGGGCGTACTGGGCGGACTGGCCACGGGCTTTGCGGATCTGGATCGGATGACGGACGGATTGCACGGCGGCGAAATGATTGTGATTGCCGCCCGGCCTTCCATGGGCAAGACCTCGCTCGCCATGAATGTGGCCGAGCACGTGGTGTTGCACAGCAAGCTGCCGGTCGGGGTGTTCAGCCTGGAAATGACCGCCGAGTCGCTCGTGCTGCGCATGCTGTGCTCGAACGCCCGGGTCAACCTGCGCAACATCCGCGAAGGCTTCATGACCGAGTCGGATTTCCCGAAACTCACCAGCGCGGCGGGCAAGATGTCGAGCGCCCCGCTGTTCATCGACGACACGCCGGGACTTTCCATTTTGCAACTGCGGGCGCGCGCGCGGCGACTGTGGCAGCAGCATGGCGTGAAGCTTTTCATTATTGACTACCTGCAACTCCTCAACTCTACTGCGCGCCGCGCCCAGGAAAACCGGCAGCAGGAAATTGCCGACATTTCCAGCGGGATTAAGGCCCTGGCGAAAGAGCTGAAGGTGCCGGTGATCGTGTTGAGCCAGTTGAACCGGGAGTTGGAGAAAGACAAGAGCCGCAAGCCGCGGTTGTCCGACCTGCGGGAGTCGGGTTCCATTGAACAGGATGCCGACGTGGTGGCGCTGTTATACAAGCCCTCCAGCGGCGACGACGACGACGGGGCGGTGGCCGAAGAGGCGGACGGGGTGCCGGTAAACCTCCTCATCGCCAAACAACGCAATGGCCCGACCGGGGATGTGCATTTGACTTTTTTGAAACCGTACACGCGATTTGAAAGTGCAGCCAAAGTTAGTGACGAAGACATGCCGGGGCAGTAACGCATCATGAAGGCGCTGCTCAGGCTGAGCGCCGTTGGCGCATGGTTGGTTTGCCTGCCGCTGGTCTGGGGGCAATTGGGGGAGACCAAGATTGTCCGCATCGAGATCAAGCACATCGGCCCGACCACGGTCAGCGATGAATTGATCCGCGGCAATCTGCGCTCCAAAGTCGGCGAACCGTACCGGCCGAGCACGGTGGACGATGACGTTCGGAATCTTTACACCAAAGGTTTGTTCGATGACATTCGCGTCACGAGCAAGCCGGAGGCGGGCGGTCTGGTACTGACCTTCGTGGTCCAGGACAATCCGCGCTTGACGGAGGTCAAGTTTGAGGGCAACGACAAACTCAGCAACTCCAAAATCAAGGGCAAGATAACGTGCAAGGTGGGCGAACCGCTGGACCGCCGAAAAATTTTCACCGACAAACAAGCCATCCTGGAGTTGTACCAAAAATCCGGCTATCCGCGCACCACGGTGGAGGACAAGGTGACCGTGGACGAAGGGAACGGTCGCGGCACGGTAGTGTTTCTCATCAAGGAAAGCCCCAAGATCAAAATCAAGCGGGTCGAGTTCGTGGGGGCGGCGGCCTTCACGCAAGCGCAATTGCGCAAGCAGATGAATGGCACGACGCCCTACGGCATGTTTTCCTGGATTCTCCCCGGCGGCTATTTCGTCGAGGACAAGTTTGAGGAGGACAAGGAGCGATTGACGGATTTCTATCGGGAGCATGGCTACATTGATTTTGAGATCAAGGACGTGCAAATGGAGTATCCCACGCCGGGCTGGTTGGTGGTCCGCTTGGCCATTTACGAAGGGCGATCCTATAAAGTCGGGCAGATCACCTTTGAAGGTACGACCATGTTCCCGACCAACGTCGTGGGCACGAACTTCCAATCCGCCAACATGCCCAAGGCGGGTCCGGCCCGCGCCACCTGGGCGCAAAGCGCGACGGTGAGCCGCGGATTCAAGATGAAGCCGGGGGATGTCTTTACCATCTCCGGCCAAGGCAAAGACACCGAAGCGGTCCAGAATTTCTACGAATCCAAAGGTCACATTGACGTGGTGCGGGGCTCGGCGAATCTCCAGGTGGTCCGCGTCCCCAACACGGAGACCGGGACCATTGATATTCGCTACAAGGTGGATGAGGGCCAGAAGTCATACATCGAAAAGATCGAAATCCGTGGCAACACCCGGACCAAGGATCGGGTCATTCGCCGCGAACTTTCCGTGGCCCCGGGCGAAGTCTTCGACATGGCGCGCATCAAGACCAGCAAACGCCGTTTGGAAGGCTTGGATTATTTCGAGCCGGGCGGAGTGGAAGCGCGGCCGGAACCCACCGAAATCAGTCCGAATCGCAAAAACCTACTCATCGGGGTGCGGGAAAGGCACACGGGCAACATCAGCT
The DNA here is from genome assembly GCA_025350905.1 of Verrucomicrobiota bacterium. Lineage (GTDB taxonomy): Bacteria > Verrucomicrobiota > Verrucomicrobiia > Limisphaerales > JADLHS01 > JADLHS01. The sequence continues at coordinate 6,411 of JANXWY010000483.1, read as the reverse complement.
TCGGTGCGGGTTTCAGTTCGGTGGACTCTATCGTCGGGTTTGCCGAGTGGACCCAGGGCAATTTTGATTTGTTCCATCCACCCACCTTCACCGGGGCGGGGCAGAAACTTCGTCTGCGGGTCGCCATCGGGACGCAGCGGAAGGATTATGTGCTGGCGTTTACCGAGCCGTGGTTCCTCAACCGCAAACTCGCGCTCAACACCGATCTCTATTATCGCGATGCGGCGTACGTGAGCCCGGACAACCTCTATACCGAAACTCGCGGTGGCATAAGAGTAGGCCTGACCCGTGCCTTGGGCAGCGATTTTTTGATTGGCAGCGTCGGCTATCGAATCGAAAACGTCGGCATCCTGTTGACGCCGGGCGTGCATGGCCCCGAGTTTGTGTCCGTTCCTGGCGCCGACCCGCCGGGGCCGGGTGGCGTCGCGGGCAATACGACCTACATCCCGGCCAATGCGCCGTCGGCCATCACAAGCGAAAGCGGGTATACCCTCCAATCGACGCTCTCGCTTTCCTTGGCCTATGACACCCGCAATGACACGCGCCTGCCCAATCACGGCCAACGGACCGAAATCATAACAGAGATCGCCTCCACTTATCTCGGCGGCACACTCGATTTCTATAAAGTCGAATTACAGTCGGCGTGGTATTTCCCCGGTTTTGCCAAGGGCCATGTGATTGAGGTGGTGGGACGAGCCGGGGTGGCGAACGGCATGAACGGTGATAACGTGCCGTTCTATGATCGTTTCTATCTGGGCGGCCTGTATTCGCTGCGTGGTTTCAAATATCGCAGCATTAGCCCGCGGGAAGCGAATCCGGTGACCGGCGGGTATGGCGGCAACTTCAGTGAGCCGGTCGGCGGTGATTCATTTTGGTTTGGGTCCGCCGAATACAGTCTCCCGATCATCGATAAGGAAGGGAGCGGGGGCGTGCGGTTTGCCCTGTTCTACGACGTCGGCAGCGTCGGCGCGAACGCCTACAATTTCAACGGCAGCGGGTACAGTTCCGATTGGGGCATCGGTCTGCGGCTTAACTTGCCCATCGGTCCGCTCCGCCTCGACTACGCCTTCCCGATCACCTACGATCAATTCAGCTCCGGTAAGGGTCAGTTCCAATTTGGCGTTGGCTGGTCCCGGCCTTTCTGAACATGAAATTTCCAGCCAGCAATTCTTTCGCCCGTTTCCAAGGCTGCCGGCGCTGGTGTCAGCGGGGCGGGGTGCTCGTTGTGTTGGCCCTGCTCGCGCCGACTTGGGCCGGCGAATCGGCGAACGCGGCGCCCACCCTGCTGCCTGCGCTCGGTCGAATGCCGCTCCGATTTGAGGCGGGTGAGGTTGAGGCTGGGGCTTCGGCCCGATTCATCGCGCGCGGCCCGGCATATCATCTCACCATTACCCCGACCGAGACGCTCGTTACGGTTCGCAAACTCAGTTCCCCGCCGGGTCACCCGCCGGATCCGGCCCGGCGTGCGGAGACGCCGACTGCGATGACTTATCGCAATCTCAGCTTCCAATTCGTTGGCGCCAATGCGGCGGGGCGCATCTCCGGTGAGGACGAGTTGCCCGGCACGGTGAATTATTTTATCGGCAACGACCCCAGTCGCTGGCGGACGGGAGTGCCGACGTTTGCGCACGTGCGGGTGGCGGACCTCTATCCGGGCATCAGTCTGATCCATTATGGAAATCAAGAACGCCTGGAATATGACTTTGTAGTCGGCCCCGGCGCGGATCCGGCCGCGATCGCCATTCATATCCGCGGGGCCGATCAGGTGACGCTGGATGACCGGGGGGATTTGATTTTGCGGCTGGGGGCGGATGAGATTCGCCAACCCAAACCGTTGATCTACCAGAATGGGCCGGGGGGGCGGCAGGAAATCGCCGGCGGCTATTGGCTGGCCGATCCCGAGACCGTGAAGTTTGAAATCGCTTCGTACGATCACCGCCTGCCCTTGGTGATCGATCCGGTACTGAGTTACTCGACCTATTACGGAGGTACCGGATCGGACGCCGCGTACGGCGTCGCGGTGGATACCAACGGTTTCGTTTATCTGGCGGGCGAAAGCGTGGGCGGACTGCCGACTACTTCAGGAACGTTGACCAATCAATTTGGCGGCTATTTGTTTCACGGTGACGCTTTCGTGGCCAAATTTGACAATCGGGCTTCCGAGGTGATTTACCTGGCCTACATCGGCGGAGCGTTGGACGATTACGCCCTGTCGCTGGCGGTTGACAACGGCGGTAATGCCTACATCACCGGCGCCACCGACTCCACCGACTTTCCGCGGCAGTCTGCCGTTTTCAACCGCATCGGCGGCGACCCGTATCCGGGCACAACCATTTACCCGCTGGATGGGTTTGTGACCAAACTGGGGCCGCAGGGTACGAATTTGGTTTATTCCACTTACCTGGGCGGCACCGACGTCGACGTCGGGGTGGGCATTGCTGTGGACCCGGTCGGCAGCGCCTACGTGGCGGGGTATACTGCTTCCACTAATTTTCCCACGCTGCCCGCGAGCTTCAGGTCCAAGCTGGACGCCGGCATTCGGGATGCCTTCGTGACCAAGTTCGGCCCTGCGGGTACCAACCTCGTTTATTCGGTGTATCTGGGCGGCAAGAGTGACGACGTGGCCAATGACATCGCCGTAGACGCATTGGGCCGGGCGTATGTGACCGGCTACACCACCTCCACCAACTTTCCGACAACCTCCAACGCGATGCAACCGTGGCCGGCCGGGGGTAAGGACGTCTTTGTGACGGTCGTTGGTACCAATGGCACTGATCTGATTTTTTCCACGTACTTGGGCGGTGCTGGGGACAATGTCGGTTACCGCCTCGCATTGGATTCTGCAGCCAATATCTACGTTACGGGTACGACGAAGGAAGACTCCGGTTTTCCCATCTCCCCGGGCGGAGTGAATCCCGGTGGAGTTTTTCAGAGTGGCGATGGCGGAGCAAATTGGAACGCGGCCAGTTCCGGCGTGGAAAGTGTCGTCGTGTCGGCCTTGGCCGTGGATCCGATTACACCCTCCCGGATTTATGCGGCAACGTCCCGCGGGGTGGCCCGGACCGCAGACGGCGGGGCCACTTGGAGCACCGACATTGCCGTCGCCGCTGCGAATACAGGACTGGCGCCGGTCATCGCCGTCGGTTCCGTTTTATGTCTGGCGGTTGATCCGGTTGGGCCCACGAACGTTTATGCTGGCACTGCTCAGGGAGTGTTCAAGAGCGCTGATGCTGGAACTAACTGGGCGATCAACAATATTGGACTCGACTTGGTGGCTCGCCGGACTTTGGCGATCGATCCGAGCACACCGGCAATTCTCTATGTGGGAGGCGACTCGGGAGTTTACAAAAGTACGAATGGAGCGGTCGATTGGAGCGTGGTCAACAATGGATTGGACAACGTTTTTGTCCGCGCCTTGGCTGTCGATCCCGTGACGCCGACTACGATCTATGCGGCAACGGCGGGTGGGGTGTATCGCAGCACCACCGGCGGGGAGCGGTGGTTTGGTTTTAGCCGTGGGCTCACAAATCTTGCCACGCAAACCATCGCCATTGATCCACTCACCCCGGCGACGGTCTATGTCGGCACTCCCGGAGGCGTTTTCAAGAGCGTCGACGCCGGCACCAACTGGAGCAGCATGAACGTCGGCTTGACGGCCCCGAATACCACGACCAACGTTTCGGCGCTGGCGATTGATCCGCTCACTCCCGCCACGCTCTACGCCGGTTTATCCAAAGGCTTGTTCAAGAGTACCGATGGCGGTCTCAATTGGAATACCATGACCAATGGCTTGGCCCAATTGCCGATCCTCGCCGTGCAACCGAATCCCCAATCGCCGGCCACGCTCTACGTCGGCTTGAGTGGCGTCAGTTTTTTTGGGAATGATGACGCGTTCCTGACCAAATTGGGGACCGATGGATACTCCGTGGTCCTGGGCGGCTCGCAAAACGACCGAGGTTGGGACGTGGCGGTGGATGCGAGCGGAAGGGCCCACCTCATCGGCACGACGGATTCGAACAATTTTCCGACCCGAAACACCCTCGGTTCGTTAAGCGCCACCAATGCGGGCGGCGTGGACGTTTTTGTGGCGGAAGTCAGCCGCAGCGGCCACGATCTGAACTACGCGGCCTATTTCGGTGGCAGCTCGATAGATGAAGGCTATGGCATTGCGGTGGACGCCGTGGGTAATGTGTATCTTACCGGCGTAACTAGCTCGGCCGATTTCCCGACTCGCGCGGCGCTGCAAAATCGATATCGCGGCTCCGGGGACGCCTTCCTGGCCAAGATCAACAACCCCGACTTTCAACCGGCGATTGAAATTCTCGCATCCAACAACCAGGTGGCGCTTTCATGGACTGCCCTCGCGCCGGAGTTCCAGCTCCAATCCAATACGAACCTGGTGGTTACTAACGGTTGGGCCACCGTGGCCGCCGCCCCGGTTCAGACCAATCAGCTCCTCACCGTGTTGCTTCCGGCGACCAATGCCGTCCAATTTTTCCGCCTGTCCAATCCTTAGCCGTAGCTCTGCAGTAGTACCGGTGTTGCGCCGGCCGTTGAACAAAATTCCTTTCGACCGCTGGGGGGAAGGAGTTATTGCGACGCATTGATGCCGCGACCGAGCGCGAACTTCTTATTGAATGAAGGGGTTTGTCGCCAAAGAGAATGGGTTTGCGTTGAGGAACGCGGAGGTGGCCTCGCTGCCAATTCTCGGCCAGACCATTGCGTGTTGGCCGTTTCGGCGCGTGTCTTTACCTTGTCTGGCCCGCTGACTAGGTCACTGCCTTTGCACGGTCGGTTGCCGGCGTAATTCCCGTTCCCGCAACCAGGCGAAAAGGACGGGAGTAACGATGAGGATGTGCAGGAAACTGCTGATCATCCCGCCCAGAACCGGCGCGGCCAGCGGGCGCATGATTTCCGAACCGGTGCTGGTGCTCCACATGATCGGCAGCAAGGCGGCCACCGTCGTCGCCACCGTCATCACCTTTGGACGTAAGCGCAGCCGCGCGCCGTCCTTCACCGCCTGGATCAAGTCCGTGCGATTGAAGGCCGCCCCGCGCTCCGCCTGTTTACGGGCCAGCGCTTCTTCCAGATAGACCACCATGATGATGGCGGTCGTGATGGCCGTGCCGAACAGGGCAATGTAGCCGACCCCCACCGCCACGCTCCACGGATAGCCGAGCAGGAACTGGAGGAAGACGCCGCCACTGAGGGCGAACGGCACGGCGAGGATGACGTGCGCTGCCTCCTTGGCGGAACGATACACGATGTAGAGCAGCACGAAAATGACCGCCAGCACCGTCGGAACTATGAGGAGCAACGTCCGTTGCGCATGCAATTGATTTTCATACTGGCCGCTCCATTCGAGCGTCATGCCGGGGGACAGTTTGATCTCGCGGGTGATGCGCTCGCGAGCCTCGGCCACAAAGCCGCCCAGATCACGACCTTGGACATTGGCTTGAACAAAGACGCGCAACCGTCCGTTCTCGCTGGCGATTTCACTCGGACCCAAGGTGCGTTTGAGGTTCGCCACTTGACCCAGCGGGATCACCTTGCCCGAGGGGGCAAAGACTAACACGTCGCCCAACCGTTCGATGTCGTCGCGGTCGTCCTGTTGAAAGCGCACCTGGATCGGGAAGCGCTGCCGGCCTTCAATGGCGGTGCTCAAATTTTTGCCGCCCAAGCCGGTTTCCACCACGTCCAGTACGTCCTTTACCCGCAGGCCATACCGCGCCATTGCGACGCGGTCCACCGTGATGTCCAGATAGGGCTTGCCCTGTACGCGCGAGGGGGCGACGCCGGCCGCACCGGGGATTTCGCGGAGCACTTTTTCAACTTCGAAAGCTTTCTTCTGGAGCGCCTCGAGGTTGTCGCCCAACACTTTCACGCCCACCTGCGCACGGATGCCCGTACTCAACATGAGAATGCGGCCTTCGATCGGACGGAGGAATCCCGGCACGTAGCCCGGCGCCTGGCTGACTTTCTCGGTCAATTCGGCAATCAGTTTCTCCGGGGTCAGTCCGGGTCGCCACTCCGAGTCGGGCTTCAATTCAATGGTCGTTTCGATCATCTCCACCGGCGCCGGGTCGGTCGCCGTGTCCGCGCGGCCCAACTTTCCCGCGGCCGACAGGACTTCCGGTACTTGCTTCATGACTTGATCCTGCCACGCGATGAGACGTTTGATTTCCGTCAGCGAGGTGCTGGGCAGAAGTACGGGCATGAACAGCAGGCTGCCTTCGTTCAACGTGGGCATGAATTCGCTTCCCATGCCGCGCGCGACTTTTGCCGCGCCGGAGAGATGAGCCGAGTCCAGCGCCCGGACGAGCGGGCGCGGCAGGCCGAAAAAGAGCCCCGCGGCGATGACCAGCAACAATGCCGCACTGCCTAGGACCGGCCGGCGATGCGATAACGCCC
>JANXWY010000444.1 GCA_025350905.1 Verrucomicrobiota bacterium | reverse complement strand
CATCGCGGACGTGGACAATGAGTATTTTCTGGAGAAAATCCGGTTGCGGGCCGGGTACACCGACAAATGGTGGAGTGCGCTGGTCGAAGGGGAGAGCAGCCTCGCCCAGAGCGATCAACGCTGGGCTTACGCCAACAATCCCTTTGTCCCCGGCACCGTCGCCAAAAAGGGCGACGGCCCGGAGGCGGACAGCATCGAACTACACCAGGCCAGCCTCTCCGTCGGCAATCACCAGGAGTTTCCGGTCTCGCTCAAGATCGGCCGCATGGAACTGTCCTATGGGGAGGAGCGTCTGATCGGCGCGGTGGGTTGGAACAACATTGGCCGCACGTTCGACGCGGCCAAGGTGCGCTGGCAGAACGAATGGTTTGGGGTGGACCTGTTTGCTTCCCGCCCGGTGATTCCGCAGAACGGCGTGTTCGACGGGCCCAACGACTACGACTTCTTCTCCGGGTTCTACGCCACGAGCCTGAAAGTGCCCAAGAACATCCTCGACGTCTATTTTCTGGCGCGAAATACCTCCTCGCAAGCGGCGGCGGCCGTGCCGAGTCCGCAGTTTCCGCAACCCAGCGCGCGGGACGTTTACACCCTCGGGTTTCGTCTCAAATCCACTCCCGGCAAGTTCGGCCCCTGGGATTATCTGGTGGAAAGCGCCTATCAATTCGGCAATTTCACGGACAAACGCCCGGGTGCCAACACGCCCACGCAACGTCTCGACCAATCCGCGTTCATGATCGCGGCCGTGGGTGGATTCACCTTCAAGGATGTCTGGGCCACGCCGCGCCTGGGGCTGGAGTACGACTACAGTTCGGGCGACAGCAACCCGTTCGATGGAAAGCATGAGACGTTCGACAATCTGTTTCCCACCAACCACAAGTTCTATGGATACATGGATTTCATCTCGTTGCAGAACATCCACGATGTTCGTGCCACTCTGACCTTGAAGCCGACCTCCCGTTTGACCGTGCTGGTCGAGGGACATGGCTTCTGGCTCGCCGACACTCATGACAGTTTTTACAACGTGGCCGGCGTGGCGCGTGGTGGCACGGCGACAACGCCGGGAACGGGTTACGGAGTCAATCCGGGTTACAGCAACTTCGTGGGCACGGAACTGGACGTCATCGCCACCTACGCCGTCACGAAGTTTGCTCAAGTCGAGGCGGGCTTCGGTCACTTCTTTGCCGGAGATTACATCCAGCAGTCGCTTTCGAATCCGGCGTTTGGTTCGCAGGACGCGAACTTTGTTTACGCCCAGATCAATCTCAACTTCTAAGGCGTTTGCAGCACACTCCACTCATCCCCGAAAACTCGCCGTTCAACGCCGGTCAACGGATCTGGCTGAACGGTTACCTCGCCGGTCTGTTTGCGGGCAACGGCGCGTCGTCGCCAACGGTGGCAACTCCAACCCGCGCCACCGTGCCGTTGCTCGTGCTTTTCGGCAGCCAGACCGGCACCGCGGAAAAACTGGCGAAACGCATTGTCAAAGAGGGGAAGCCCCGCGGTTGCGAAGGGCGTGTCGTGGACGCCGCCGCCCATGCCACAATCGACTGGAGCAAGGAAACCAACCTGCTTGTTGTCACCAGCACCTATGGCGACGGCGACATGCCCGACAACGCGCAGGAATTCTGGAACTGGCTGCAAACGGATGCGGCTGCCGCGCTGGCCCGCGTGAATTTCTCGGTGCTTGCGCTGGGCGACACGAACTACGCCGAGTATTGCGCGGCCGGCCGGAAGATCGACGAGCGGCTGGCACAACTCGGTGCCCGGCGGATTCATCCGCGCGTGGACTGCGATGTGGACTACGAAGCATCGGCGACGACCTGGATCAATGGTGCGTTGGTCGCACTGGCTCCGACGGATGATTCTTCGTCGAAAGGGCAAATCACTGAAGTCGTGAAAACAGAGTCGCGGCCTGCGGCACATTCGAAGGCGAATCCTTTTCCCGCGCGCTTGCTGACGAATCGCCGGCTTAATGGCGACGGTTCAGAAAAAGAGACGCGGCATTTCGAGATTTCGCTGGAAGGCTCCGGGTTGATGTATGAGGCCGGCGATGCGCTTGGTGTGATCCCTTCGAACTGTCCCGCACTGGTCGAGGATCTGTTGATTGCGCTGGGTTGCGATGGCGAAGAGGCGGTGCCGGTGCCGGGCGGCGGTGAATTGCCT
>JANXWY010000424.1 GCA_025350905.1 Verrucomicrobiota bacterium | reverse complement strand
GAAGATTTTTACCCGCTGCCAGCACACTTGCTGCCAGCACAATTGCCACTCGATCCGTTTCGTGAAAGAATTGTTCCCGACGGCAACGGCCGAAAGAAAACCGAAACTGAATTTTATGAAACAAACTCCGCTCCGCCTCAGTCTGCTCCTGGCCGTGCTGCTCGCGAGCTCCGTGCCTTTCTTGGCCGTCGCCCACACCGATGGCCACCCGTCGATTCACGATACGGTGGCCGCCATTATTGTGCGGCTGCAGCGCGAGTTGACTCCCGACCAGCTCATCGGACTGACCGTGCCCAAGGTCGAGGCGTTCCTGACTCCCAGCGAGCGGGAGATTCTGGGAAGCGAGCACGTGCGCTTCCGCGTCGACGTCCCCGTCGTGGTCACGATCGTGCGCGACAGCAGCCTGGGCGATGAACCTTTCTGGTTGGTCGGTCGAGGGTTTCGGGCCACCGGACTTAAGGTCAAGCTGGCCAACCGCGACTTTGATACGTGGGAGAAGGAATTTCCCGCTGGAGAAATCGGCCTGGGTGTTCACAACCTTTCCGGCCGCGGCAACCATTATCTCATCCTGCTCAAACCCCAAGCGACCGGCAGCAGCATCGCCGTCACGGAAATATATCCCGCCCACCTTCGCACGGCTAAGTTCGTGGCGGGCGTCGAGCCGTACGTGGATCAGGCGGACAAGCTGCCCGCAGTGCCGGCGGCTCTGGAAGGTCAGTTGCTGGTGCAAACGGAAAGCGATAGCGAGGAGGAGGCGCGGTTGGTCAGCTTGTTCAACCGGACGCAATACCCGGCGCCCGATCGCGTGGATCACGTGGTGCTCACCTGGAGCGCGGATCCGCGCACCAGCCAGACCATCCAGTGGCGCACGTCCCCGAAGATCCAGCACGGCGAGGTTCGCTATCAGCTCAAGTCCGCCGGCGCGGTGCTGGACGCCAGATCAGCCCGGACGAAACGCGCCACCACGATACCGCTGGCGACGCCCACCCTCGTCAACGATCCCTTGATCAACCGCCACACCGTTGCATTGCGGGGATTGAAACCGGGCGCGACCTACGTCTATTCAGTGGGCGACGGTTCGCCGAACGGTTGGACGGAGCCGGTGGAATTCACGACTGCCCCCGCTGGAGCAGGGCCGTTCGCGTTTGTTTACATGGGCGACGCCCAAAACGGGCTCGACCGCTGGGGGGTGTTGTTGCACAACGCGTATCGTGCGCGGCCCGACGCGGCGTTCTACCTGATGGCCGGCGACCTCGTGAACCGCGGGGCGGAGCGTTGGGATTGGGACAGCTTCTTTGAAAATTCGAAAGGCGTGTTCGATCGGCGAACGCTCGTGCCGGTGCTGGGCAACCACGAATATCAGGGCGTGCAACCGCGGCTTTACCACGCGCAGTTCGCCTTGCCGCAGAACGGTCCGAAGACCATCCCGACCGAGCGCGCCTACTCGTTCGAATACAGCAACGCCAAGTTCATCATCCTCGACTCGAATCTCGACCCGGCCAAACAAACCGCCTGGCTGGAGCAGCAACTCGCGAACACCAAGGCGGCCTGGAAATTCGTGAGTTACCATCATCCGGCCTATTCCTCAGGCGGCAATCGGGACAACCTGGAGGTCCGCAATCTGTGGACGCCGATCTTCGACAAGTATCACGTGGATCTTGCGCTCCAGGGTCACGATCACGCTTACCTGCGCACTTATCCAATGAACGATCAGAAGCCCGTGGCCACCGCGAAGGACGGCACGGTCTATGTCATTTCCGTTTCCGGAACGAAACATTACGAGCAGCCGCCGCATGATTACACGGCGGTGGGATTCACGAAGCTTTCGACGTATCAGGTGCTCGACATTCAGATCGCCGGCAACCGCCTCGTCTATCGCGCCCACGACGTGGACGGCAAAGTGCGGGATGAATTTGTGATCGAGAAATGACGGCCGCGGGTCAAGCGAGGACTAGACGCGGGATACAATTGTCCGGCCGGTCCGGCGCCTACGGCACCAGCAGGACCCGGTAAAAGCGTTGTGCTGCTGCGCCGGTCGAAGCATCCACTTTGAAGCCGGTGGTGTCCGCCGCCGTCACGTCCCCGGGCAGATCGGTCCACGCGACATCCGCCAGGGACGCCTTGAACTGCACGCGGTATTTTTTCCCGGGCACTGCACTCCAGAAGATTTGCACCGGACCAGACGTGGGCGGAGACAGGGTGATTACCCGCAGGACGGAGCCGGCGTTGGTGGGATCGGTTCCGGCCTGAAACTCCATCCCGTCGCTCTGTCCGTCGCCGTCAAAGTCACCGGTACCGTCACGTTGCAGACCGTTGAAGTAGGCCAGCTCCCAATCGTCGGGCAGCCCGTCGCCGTCGGTGTCGGCGCGACTCAATCGGAGCACCATGATGTCGCGGGCATCGTTGTAATCGCCGGCGATCAGATCCGAAGCGTAGGTCTCGAACAGGATCGTGTTCCCATCGGCGCTGATCACCGGATTGCCTGACAACCGATTACCCGTTCCGGTGGCGTCGCGATTGAGGCTTAGCAGAATCGTTCGGCCCAGAACCAGATCGCGTAGAAACACATCGCTGAGGCCGTTAGTATCATTCGCCGCCAAGTTTGAGGCGCGGCTGCGGAAAACAACGTATCGGCCATCAGCCGTAATCAGCGGTGACACGGAGCGGTTGTTCCCGGCCTCTGTGCCGTCAGCATTAACACTTACCAGGGAGGTCTGCCCGCTTGATCGCTCAATGCGATACACGTCCGTTGCCGCGTTGGTATCCAGGGGCGAATAACTGCCGCGACGTTCGCACGCGGCGAAGCGTCCGTCGGCGCTGAACGCGACGTTCACCGCGTCGGTCAGCGTGGTGCTGGAGGTCTGGTTCACGACATCGAACAGGTAGGTGTTGGTCAGACTTTCAATGGCGAGGAGAGATCCGTTGGCCGCGAAGGTCACCCGCGTGACCGGCGTGGCGACCGGGCCGCTGACAACGATGTTCGAACCGGAGACCGAATCCCAGAGGAAGGCGTTGATCCCGGAAATCGGGTTGGTGACCAGCCCGACCGCGCTGCTCAGGTACGCCACGAACCGCCCGTCCGGACTGAGGACGGGATTTGACGAGGCGGCGGCTCCCGCCGCGGTGCCTTGATAGTTGAGGCTGACGAGACGGTTGGAAGCTCGTGTCAGATCCCGGTAGTAAACCTGACCGACCGTCGTGGCGAATCCGCCCACGCCGGTCTCGCTGCTCTGAAAGGCCATGAAACCGCCTGGCTGGCTGAAGCTGGGGAACGCCGGTGCACTGGCTTTGCCGACGCCAGCAATCAGTAGATTCGTCTGCGCCACACGGTCGAAGGCGTATAAACTGAAACGCGTGCCCAGACCGGCCAACGGCGTACTGTCCGGAATCGCTTCGAACGCGACCCACCGGCCATCGGCGCTGATCACTGGCCGTCGTGAAGGCCCGCGTGCAAAACCATCGAGGATCGTGCTGAGCCGGCGCCAGCCACTGGAATTGGCGAGGTCACCGATCCACACATCGCTCGTGCGGTTGGTGTCGCCGGCGTCCAGATCTGCCGCGTAACTCTCGAACACGACAAACTGGCCGTTGGAACTGACGCCGCCAGGAATCAAGCGACTTCCGGCGCTACCCGTCGCGCTCGAAAGTCCCGGGGCTCGTACCGAAATCAGTTCGGTCGTCCCGGCTATTCGATCGAAGAGATAAATATTTCGCACGCCCGTCGGCTCGGGCGCTCCGACAAACGCAATCCAATTGGCGTCGTCGGACATGATGGCCTCTGAAGCCGTCACGTTGGTGGCAACGGTCAAGTTGGAACTCGTTGCGGCGTCGAACAGCATCAGGTTTTTGCCGGCATCCTGATAGAGCACGAAACGTCCGTCCGCCGAAAGCCCCGGAACAAATTTCGCCGCCGGAGCATAGCTCAACACGGAAACGCCCGGAGCGATCAGCGTGGTGGTGCCAGCGACGAGATCCCGGCGGAACAGATCCGCCCCGGACAAGTTGGTGTCGCCCGCCACGAGATTATTGGCGGTGCTGAGGAACACCACGACGTTCCCTTGTTTGCTCAACACTGGCGAACCAGAACTGCCAGAGGTTGAACTGACGCCATTGGTATTCACGCTGACGAGCGTGGTCGTTCCGGCGACGCGATCCCGCACAAAGACGTCCAGTCCCGTGTTCGTGTCGTTGGTGGCCAAATTGGAGGCAGCGCTCTGAAACGCCACGTGGCGGCCGGTGGCATCCAGGGAGGCGTTTTGCGAATCGCCGTTGCCCAGCCCGGTGCCCGCCGTGTTCGCGCTAATTTTCACACTGGACGAGGATTGGAGGTCCCGGGCAAACACGTCGAGCTTGGCGTTGGTATCCCCGGCCACGAGATCGGTGGCCGAACTGTGAAAGGCTACCCAGCGGCCATCATCGCTGATCTGGCGATTGCCGTCCCAGATCGCGGACCGACCCGCGAAACTGGCAATGTTGCCGGAGTTGCGCGTCACGAGGGTTGTCGTCCCGGCCGCCGTATCCCGGACAAACAAGTCCACCGCGTTATTGGCATCGCCGGTCGCCAGGTTGCTGGCGCGACTGGTGAAGAGCACATAGCGGCCATCCGGGGTTAGGGTCGGGGCACTAGATTCTAAATTGCCCGGACTGACGCCGTTGGGGCTGACACTGATCAGCGTGGTGGTTCCCGCCACCAGATTCCGCAGGAACACGTCGGCAACATTGTTGGTGTCGTTGGCAACCAGGTCGCTGGCGGTGCTCTCGAAGACGACGAACTGTCCGTTGGCGCTGATCGTGGGCGATTGGGAAGCCCCATTCCCGCTTCGGGTTCCCGACGCGTTGACGCTTACCAATACCGTTTGGCCGAGCTGGCGGTCGCGCACCAAAACATCAAACACTCCGTTGTTGTCGTTGGTGACCAAGTTGTCCGCTCCACTCACGAACACGACGAACCGGCCATCGGCGCTGACGCCCGGATTGTGGGAATCGCCGGCGGCTCCCGAGGATAATGCCGGCGGAGTGAGCAGGGGGCCGACCAATGGGTTCGCGTCCGACGACGCAACGATGACAACACCGGCCACGATTGAAAGTAACCAGGGGCGGGGAATCATCATGGTTGGTGCTTCCACAAATCCGACTTTTATTTCAGATACGAAGCCGCCGCTTGAAGCCGGGCCACATCTGGATTGTTGGGTGACGAAACATTTAGCGGCAGGGTGGCGGTGAATGTGATCGGCGGCATGGTCCTGCCATCGGCCCACAGCCAATTTTTGACACGACCGTCGGCCATCCCGAGATTTGCTCCGCCTTGGTGGAAAGCCCCTGGGTAATCAATAATCCGCGCTGCCGCGCCCACGTGCCCGAGATCAATCGCGAATTGTGAATCATTCAGGCTGTCGGGATGTTCTTCCAAAAGCACCAAAGTTCTGTCCGGCTGGGGGATCTCAGTCGATTTGGCCATCACCTGAAACATGGGACTCCAAGTTGACGGCATTGGATTACCCATCAATTCACTCATTGAATAGCTGCGCACTCTTGACTTCGGACCGTCTCCGAAAACGATGGTTGATGGGTCGGCTGGACACCGAAACAATTCCGATGAGTTGACGTATGGCCCGATGGCCGCATACGCCGCGTTTGTCAGTTTGAGGGGAGTGGTATTGTCCGCGTTGCCGAAGTTGAAATCCATATTGCCGCTGACCCATGGAAGGTCGCCTCCCGTGGCGGCATGGGCCATCAGCAGCCCGGAATTATCATCGGCGTACATCTGCCACGCTTGCATCAGGCGGCGGAGGTTGTTTGCGCACCCGGCCCGATCCGAGGAGGGTTGGTTGTGCGCCACCGCACTTAACGAGAGCAGCGCCAGTATGGCCACGACGCCCAGCGCCACCATCAGGTCAGTTAGGGTGAATGCTGCCCCTTCTCCAGACCAGCACGAGGAACGTTAGCCACCGGTGGATTCATCGGCGGAGTTTAGAATTGCCTGATTCCGGGGTCAACCGGGAAAGCGAGTTCCGCCGTTCAGGGGCCAGGGATGTTTCATCTGCCTAAGGCGAAGCGTTGGCGATGCCGTTCTTACGGCGAGACGCGCCAGACGGGAAGAACGGCGTGCCGAAGGATCGGCGCCGAAGCCTCCTGCCGGTCCCGAGCGACCGGATCTCCGCTA
>JANXWY010000406.1 GCA_025350905.1 Verrucomicrobiota bacterium | reverse complement strand
TACTTAAAGGCCGAAGTGGAGGCCTGGGAACAACGACGTAACGCGGCGGGATGCCAGATTCAATGGACTTTCACCCGCCAGGATGCCGACCAAAAGCTGGGGCGACATTATGTAACGTAACTATATTGTCACAATACTAGGGGCCACCTGGAGTGCCGATGGTGACGTGATCCTCGCCGGCGCACCGTGGCAGTCCTGGCGCGCGCCGACGTGGGCGGAGATCAACGCCGCCGAGGCGAAGGAGAAAGCGGAAGGCAAGCAGCCATGAACCCATCACCGGAAGAAGCCCGATGGCACCGGTTCGCATTGGCTCTGCGCAAGATCCTGATGGTGGTGGTGCTTTCGCCACTACTCGCCCGGGCTGATTATACCACAACGATTAATCCACAAACAACGTGGGGCATTTGGGAGGGTTGGGGCAACTCGCTTTGTTGGTGGGCAAACGTCTTTGGCACCCGCGACGATCTGGCTGACATCGTTTTCACGACGAACTACACCGCGTTCAACGGCGTCAGTCTGCCGGGTTTGGGCATGAACATCGCCCGCTACAACGCCGGCGCCTGCTCTTGGAACTCCATCAATGCGGAAACCATGCAGGCGTCCCCCAACATTCCCGCGTTTCGACAGATTGAAGGCTACTGGCAGGATTGGTTCAGCGCCGATCCAACAACGGGGAGTTGGAATTGGACTGTAGACGCCAACCAGCGCAGCATGTTGCTCAAGGCCAAGGCCCGGGGCGTAAATCTGTTCGAGTTGTTCTCCAACTCGCCCATGTGGTGGATGTGCTATAACCACAATCCTTCCGGTTCAGACGCTGGCACCAGCGACAATTTGCAGTCCTGGAACGATAACCAACACGCGATCTATCTCGCTACCATTGCCCAATACGCGAACGATCATTGGGGGATCACGTTCGACTCAGTGGAAGCGTTCAATGAACCCAGCGCCGCTTGGTGGAATTCCAACGGCGCGCAGGAGGGGAGCCATTTTGACGTTGGTACGCAGGCGGCGGTCATCGGCTATTTGCGGTCTGAACTTGATAACCGTGGCCTGACAAACGTCAACGTAGCGGCCTCCGATGAAACCAGCTACGACGACGCGCGTACCACTTGGATCAAACTGCCCTCCGCCACGCTGTCACAAATTGGTCGCCTTAATGTGCATGGTTATCAATACGGCGGTGGTCGGCGCGATTTGCTCTACGCCGCAGTCGTTGGCAAGCGGTTGTGGAATTCGGAATATGGCGAGTCTGATGCGAGTGGCGTTTCGCTCGCCAGCAATTTGAATTTGGATTTTCGCTGGTTACATCCGACAGCGTGGTGTTACTGGCAGGCCTTCGATAGCGGAGGCTGGGGACTCATCCAAAGCAACCCCGGTGACAACTGGATTGGACCGCCGAACCCCAAGTATTATGTGCTGGCCCATTACACCCGGCACATCCGCCCCGGCATGACGATCATTGACGGCGGCGAGGGCAATACCGTTGCAGCGTATCAGCCTGCGACACGCAAACTGGTAATTGTAACAATGAACTACGGGACCGCCCAGACCATCACTTATGACCTGGCAAACTGCTATAAAGCGGCTGGACCAGTTCGTCGCTGGACAACCGTCACCGGATTGGGTGCTAAATACGTGCAATCGAGTGGCCCCATCGTGAATAACAAAGCGCTCCAGTCATTCTTCTCAATCAATACCATCCAAACCCTGGAAATTCAGAATGTAGATTTGAATCCGCCACCGCAGATAAACATCAGCCGGATTACTGCCAACGGGGAATTCGAACTCACTTGGCCGGACACGGCATCCGGCTATAACCTTTACAGCACCGCCAGCCTGATCAACCCCGCCGCTTGGCAACTGATGACCAACACGCCCGCGTCGAGTAATGGGGATTATCACCTTCTTTTGCCAGCAAGCGGCGGCAGTCAGCGGTTCTTCCGGCTGTCGAATCCTTGAGAATTTAGTAACGGTTTGAGGCGGAGCGGCAGGCGCTGGCAATGCTGTCTGAGGCGACAACTGGGGTACGGAAATTGGTTGCGGTTTGAAATGTCTGGCATGTCAAACGGGCGCCAGTTTAGGCTTTGTTTCCAATCACTGAATGATCCGCCAACATGATGTTGAACTAAATATGACCCCCTATCGAACGCTCGCGCTTGCCCTCATTCTGCTCCACGGCACCGTTGCGATCAGCAGAGCCGACGACGACCCCGGCCATTCCCGGCACGGCACCGCCTTTGATTCCGGTCTGCGCCAGCGACCCTGGAAAATGGAGGGGATCGGTCACACGCACTTTCCCATCACCACCAAAGTGCCCGAAGTGCAGGAGTGGTTTGATCAAGGCAACACGCTGCTGCATTCCTTTTGGTTCGAGGAAGCCGAACGCTCGTTCCGCTGGTGCATCAAACTCGATCCAGACTGCGCCATGGCCTATTGGGGGCTGGCCCGCACGGGACTCAACTGGTTCACGCGCGGTCCTCTCGACCCGCCGGAGTTGAAGCGCTACTTCGATTTCCTCAGCGAAGCGAACCGCCGCAAAGCTTCGGTGAGCGAGCGCGAACGCTTCTACATCGAAGCGTGGGAGGCTTCGTTCACCGGCGATGCTTTTACGCTGGACGGCAAGGAACGCGCCCGGATCCTGGCCAAACGTTTGCAGCAACTCGCGCTGAAATATCCGGATGACATCGAAGCCAAGGCGCTCTTCGCCCTTTTCTCGATCAACCCCAGCCATGCGTTGAGCACCGAGCTTGTTTTGCAACAGGTGCTCGCCAAGGAACCGGATCATCCGGGCGCGCACCATTACCGCATTCACAACTGGGACGCGGCCGCACCCGAGCAGGGGCTGCCCAGTTGCCTCCGTTACGGTTTGGTCGCGCCCAACATCGGGCACGCGGACCACATGCCCGGACACAACTACACCAAGATGGGTCTGTGGCACGAAGCCGCACGGTCCATGGATAGCGCCACGCGGGTGGAACTCCGCTACATGAATCAACAACTCGCGTTGCCTTTTGAGACTTGGAACTACGCGCACAACCGGAATTATCTTTGTTACATTCAGGAACAGCTCGGCTTGGCGGACGTTGCGTTGCAGGGCGCCCGCGATCTGCTGGCGGCGCCGCGCGATCCCGAAGCCAACAAGGACAACAACTATGGCGCGTTTGACCAGGGCCTGATCGCGCTGGTGCGCGCGCTCCTGAAATTCGAGCGTTGGGAGGACGTGTTGACCACTTCCAATTCGGTCGCCATTCCGTGGCGCGAGCTCGCGAGTGACAAGGAGCTGCGCGCTTTCGCCGAGACGCTCGCTTACACCGGCAAGGGCGATCTCATCAAAGCGCACGGCCGCCTCCAGGATTTGAAGACCGACCTCCGTCAGCGGAAGGAGAAGGCGAAGGAAGCCGAGGCCGAGTGGGCGATCGGCCTCAAGACCGCCGAAGGAATTCTGCTGGCGGCCGAAGGCAACCTGCTGGACGCCACCCGTCTGCTGACCGACGCGGCCGCGTTGGAGAAAAAGGAGCGCGAGGCCGGCGAGTATGCAAACGATCCGCCGCTGAATCCGTGGCCGGTAAACCGGGTGCTGGGCGATGCCTATTTGAACCGGAACGAGCCCCGATTGGCCGTCGAAGCCTACCAGCGGGCGCTGGTTCAGGAACCGTATGACGCCTTCACTCTGTCGGGTTTGGCGCGCGCGCACTTAGCCCTCGGCGCGCGGGAAGAGGCGGAGACTGACTACGGTCGGTTGCTTTACGTCTGGTCAGGGGCCGACGCGAAATTGAAGTGGATGACGGCCGCAGCTGCGCTCGGATTGAAGGCCGCGCCCGTGGCCCCGACACTCGCCCCGGAACGGCCGTATCGACCCGATGCGCTGGCGGATCTGGGGCCGCTCAACTGGGCGCCGTACGCCGCACCGAAACTGAGTTGCCTCGACACCAATGGCGAACCGGTCAGCCTGGAGCAATTTCGCGGCGCGAACGTGCTCTTGATTTTTTATCTTAACGACGAGTGCGTGCATTGCGTGGAGCAGTTGAAGGCGATCAACGGGCGGGCGGCGGACTGGAGCGAGGAGAACACCGTGGTGCTCGGCGTCAGCAGCGTCAGTCCGGAGAAGAACCGGGAATCATCGAAACTGGGAAAATTAACCATGCGCCTGCTGTCCGATCACGATCACGAGAACGCACGGCGATTTGCCTCGTACGATGATTTCGAGGAACTGGAACTTCACTCCACCATCCTCATTGACACCCAAGGCCGGGTTCATTGGAAACGGACGGGCGGAAAACCCTTTGCGGACGTGGAGTTCCTGCTGCAATCCGTCAAACGCATGAACCAAAAGGCGACCGCACCACCCATCGCCGAAGCGCAAAAGTAATGAGCGAAAAATCGAGTGATCATCCGGAAACCATCGGCTGAAGATTGCCGGACCACGGCACAGCCAAACCACCGATCCGCACCAACCCAATCGTCATGAAATCAATTCTTCCCGGTACGGGACTCAGGCTTATCACCGTTCTGGTAACTCTGGTACTGGGGCTCGGGCCCGCCAAGACACTCCGGGCGGCGCCACCGCAATGGCCGCAGTTCCGCGGGCCGAATGGTGCCGGAGTTGCCGAAGACGCGCATCCGCCGATTCATTTTGGGCCCGACACCAATCTGCTTTGGAAGACCGCACTGCCGCCGGGGCTGTCCGCCCCCGTGGTTTGGGGCGACCGTATCTTCCTGACGGGACTTGCGAGCAATCAGTTGGTCACGCTCGCAATCGATGCGCACAACGGCCGTGAGCTTTGGCGTCGCGTTGCGCCCGCCGAAAAGATCGAGTCGTGCCACACCTTCAGTTCGCCAGCGGCTTCGACGCCCTGCACCGACGGGCAACGCGTCTATGCCTACTTCGGTTCGTTCGGTTTGCTGGCTTACGATTTCGACGGCCACGAGGTCTGGCGGCAAGCGTTGGAACGGTTGCCCTCGTCGTACGGCACCGCCTCGTCCCCCATCCTCGCGGGCGGGCAGCTGATCCTGCAACGGGACGGCGACAGCACCAACGCGCAACTCGTTGCGTTCGCGCCGGCCACCGGCAAAACGGTTTGGGAAGCGCCGCGGCCGCTGGCCGGCGCTTGTTACTCCACTCCGATGGTTTGGCGGCATGATGGCCTGGAGGAACTCATGGTCCAAGGCAAGGGGCGCGTCGCGGCTTACCGTTTGAACGGTGGCGAGCCCAAGTGGTGGGTGAAAGGCTGGGGCTACACCGCCGTCACCACTCCGGTCGCCGGCGACGGAATGCTGTTTGTCGGCGGCAGCGGCTTGGGCGATCCGTCCGCGCCGGATGATCCAATCATGACGTGGGCCAATCTGATCGCCTACGACACGAACCACGACGGGCAACTGGCGCTGGAGGAAATCCCGAGCGATCTGATCTGGCACATCCGCAAGGAGCTGCCCAAGGAAGTGCCGGGGAACAGCTTTCAGATGCGCAGTATGCTCGGGTGGTTTGTGGACAAGAACAAAGACAAGATCATCACCAAGGCGGAGTGGGAAGCTTCGGAAGCATTCACCAAGGACAAGTTCAATGCCGACCGTTTCGTCGGCATTCGCCCCGGCGGAAAGGAGGACAGCACCGACACGCACGTTGCATGGGAAACGACCAAGGGCCTCTCCGAGATGCCGTCGTCGCTATTCTATCGTGGACGGGTGCATTTCATCCGGGATGGCGGGATGTGGACGGTGATCGAACCGAAGACGGGTAAACGCCTGCTCGATCGTGAACGGTTGGGTATTGGGGGCCAGGCCGTGGCGTCGCCGATCGCGGCAAATGGATTCATCTATGCGGTCAACGAATCCGGCACCTTCGCCGTGCTGCGGGCGGGCGACGCTCTGGACGTGGTGGCCGTAAACAAATTGGGCGAAAGCGTCCGCGCCACTCCCGCCCTTGCGGGAGATGCGCTCTACGTTCGCAGCGCGGGTCACCTGTGGGCCTTCGGGGCGATGCCGTCCGTGAAACCGTGAACTCATATATTTCGCTCCGTTGCGAAGGAGCATGAACTCATCCTTCGAGGCAACGCGGAGGACGACGAGGTCGGCCGAGTCGGCGACCGAATGCGCGATGTTCACTGATCGTTCATTCGTAGGCGAGCTTTCCAGCCAAAACGGAAGCGGTGGGAAACGGAGGTCCGCATGAGTTCCCGCCACGTTCATCCCTGGGTGTTCATGGTCCTGATCATTCCCTTCGGGGTGGTTTCGGGATACGTCTCGGTGACGCTCGCCTACCAGCTCAAGCAGGCGGGGGTTTCGGTGGGGCAGGTCGCCGGATTAGTCGCCCTCAGTGTCCTGCCGCACACGTGGAAATTCTTTTGGGCGCCGGTCATCGACGCCACGCTCGATCAAAAGAAATGGTATCTCCTCGGCGGAATTCCCTGCGCCATCGGGATCGCGGCCATGGGGTTTTTTCCGGCGACCCAGCTGGGATTGGCCGCGTTGTCGGCCGTTGTCTTTCTCGCCAGCCTGACCACAACCCTCGTTGGCATGTCAGTCGAAAGCTTGATGGCTCACGGTACGCCTGAGGAACTGAAGGGGCGCGCCGCGGGCTGGTTTCAAGCCGGGAATCTGGGCGGGATGGGCATCGGCGGCGGCTTGGGACTGTTCCTCGTCGAGCGGCTGCCCGCACCGTGGATGGCCAGTTGTAGCGTCGGTACGCTGTGCCTGCTTTGTGCCGTGGCGCTCGTCGGAATGCCGACGCCGGCCCGACCGCCCGATGAAATTGGCCTGGTTTCCGGCCTGGCCGCCACACTCAAAGACGTTGGGCGGTTGGTGTGGACCCGAGTCGGTGTGCTCGCGCTGGTCCTTTGCGTCCTGCCCATTGGCACGGGCGCAGCAAGCGGACTTTGGTCCGCAGTCGCCGAGGAATGGCGCGCTTCGGCGGATACCGTGGCGTTGGTCTCCGGAGTCCTGGGCGGAATCATCTCCGCCGCCGGATGCCTGGTCGGGGGCTGGCTGTGCGACCGCATGGACCGCAAGACGGCTTACGTTTGGTTCGGTATTTTCCAAGCCGCCGCCGCGGTGGCCATGGCGCTGCTTCCGCGCAACCCGGCCATGTTCGTTCTGTGGTCCTCGGTTTACGCCTTTATCACGGGCTTTACTTATGCGGCCTTTTCCGCCTTCGTGCTGGAGGCCATCGGCCGAGGTGCGGCCGCCACCAAATACAGCGCCTTGGCGTCGCTTTCCAATGTGCCCATTTACTATATGACCAATCTCGACGGTTGGGCGCATGATCGCTGGGGCTCGAACGGAATGTTGTTCACCGAAGCTGCGTTCGGCCTGGTGGGGGCGGTTGTTTTTGTCGCCCTGGCAAAAATTCTCCTGCGCGGGCGGACGCATTCAGAGGCGGATATTGGATCGACTGAAAAGCAGAAAATCGGGAAGTAATCACCGCCATGATCTCAGTTCCCGAATCAGCCCGGTCTGGGTTCGCTCGCGCTAAGTCGTCGCTATTCGGTCGAAATTCAACGCCAAGGCGCAACAGTGCGAAGGTGCAAAGCAAAATAGCGCGATCAAAACGTGGGCGGCGGGCAACTTGCATTATATCAAACGGGGACGGCCAGGACGGCCGGCAATGGGCTTCAAAACCCTTGCGCCTTTGCGCCTTGGCGGCTTGGCGTTAAAAGTTTTCGGCATGTTCTCGGCTAAGCTCGCTGTTGAACAAGCCGTCTGCTTGTAGCGCGGATGGGGTCGCGACGCTGAGCGGTTGTGTTAAGCCGGCGGTGTCGCTCGGTTTCCGCCCGCTGATTTCCGGATTTACCTTCCGGGCTTCGTCCATCATGCTTTGGTCGCTCGAAGTGCTTTGAAACGATGAAACTATCTTTGTTGTCCATATTGCTCGGCCTCGGCATGGCTGCCCCGCAAGTCTATGGCCTGGCCAGACCCACGTCGTTTGCGTCAACGGTGCGCAAATTCCCGCGCAACCTGATGGCGGGCTATTTTCTCATGGCGCTGGGCACGCTGTGGTTCTTATGGCTCGTGAAGTTGGAGCCGATTGCGGATTTTGCCACCATCAAGCCGCACATGATGCTGGTCTTTGGGGCGATCGGTCTGGGGACGTGCATCTTCGTTCAGGATTTTCTGGCGGTCCGCGGGCTGGCGATTGTGTTTCTGTTACTCGCCAAGCTCATGGTGGACACCGGGCGACCCCATCTGGGCGAAACGCCTTGGGTGCTGGTGATTCAGGGCTGGGCGTATGTGTTGGTGGTGGCGGGAATCTGGTTTACGGTCGCGCCCTGGCGGTTGCGGGATCTCCTGAATTGGGCCACTGCGAATGAACAACGCGTCAAGGTGGGCAGCGGGCTCCGGCTCGCATTCGCGCTCCTGGTGGTGTTGCTGGGCTTTACCGCCTTCCGCGCGATGTGAGCGGCGGCCGCGGGAAAATCCTCGTCATTCGCGGCGGTGCGATTGGCGATTTCATTCTCACGCTGCCGGCCATCACAGCGTTGCGCCGGCAATTTCCAAAAGCACAGCTTGAAGTTCTGGGTTACCCACACATCGCCCAGCTGGCTTTGGCCGGCGGGCTCGTGGACTATGTGCGACCGATTGAGGCCCGCGGATTGGCAGGTTTCTTCGCGCGCGGCGGCGACCTGGCGCCCGACCTCGTGGATTATTTTTCCGGGTTCGACATCATTCTCTCCTACCTCTACGACCCGGACGCGATTTTCCAATCGAACGTGGTGAGTTGTACGCGCGGGCAATTCATCACAGCGCGACATCGCCCGGATGAAAATGAACTGACTCACGCGACGAAGGTTTATCTCAAGCCGTTGGAGCGGCTCGCCATCTTCGACGCCGATCCGGTGCCGCGGCTGAGCCTTGCCTCTCAACCTTCAACCTTCAACCCTCAACTTGCTGTGCACCCCGGCAGCGGCAGCGAGAGCAAGAATTGGCCGGAAGCGAAGTGGGCCGACCTGCTCGGGCGGTTGGGGGCGGAATCGGAAATGAATCTGCTGCTTGTGGGCGGGGAGGCGGAAGGCGAACGATTGTCGCGGCTCGCGGAGAAAATCCCGGGCCCGCGCTGTCAATTGGCCCGCAATCTTCCGCTCGCGGACTTGGCCGTGCGGCTGCAATCCAGCGTCGGCTTCGTCGGTCACGATTCCGGCATCTCGCATCTCGCGGCGGCGCTGGGCTTGCCGTGTGTCGTCCTGTGGGCGAACACGCGGGAAGAAATCTGGCGACCGCAAGGCCGGCAGGTCGCGGTATTGCGGGCGGACGCCGGGCTTGCCGCCCTTGAGGTTCAACGGGTGCTCACCGCGGTGCTTGGAATTTTTTCCTCGGCGACGGCGGCGCGCTGACCCGATGGTCGGGTCGCCGCGCCGCGAACGGGCCGGGGTTAAAGATTGATTTCCGCCGCCAAGCTTTGTTCAATGGGCCCGGTCTTTTTCTCAGACATGAACATTCACGAATATCAGGCGAAGCAATTGTTGGCGCAGTACGGGGTCGCCGTCCCGCCGGGCGACGTATGCGAAACTCCCGAAGCCGCGCGGGCGGTGGCGGAAAAAGTTTTCGCCGGTGGCGCCAAGCTGGTGGTGGTTAAATCCCAAATCCACGCGGGCGGCCGGGGCAAGGGCACGTTCAAGAGCGGTTTCCAGGGCGGGGTCAAACTCTGCAAATCCGCCGACGAGGTTTTTGAGAAAGCCAAGGCCATGCTTGGCCAGGTGCTCGTCACCAAACAAACCGGTCCGGATGGCCGCCTCGTGAGCAAGGTGCTGGTCGCCGCCGCGCATGACATCAAGAAGGAGCTCTACCTCGCGGTCCTGCTTGACCGCAGTACGTCGCGGCCGCTCATCATGGCCAGCACCGAGGGCGGCGTGGACATCGAAGAAGTGGCCGAAAAGCACCCGGAGAAAATCGTCAAGGAGTCAATTGATCCCGCGGTGGGCATGATGCCGTATCAAGCGCGCAAGATCGTTTCAGCGCTGGGCTTGAAAGGCGATGCATTCAATAGCGGCGTGAAATTGCTCCTGGGTGTTTACAAGACCTGGTGGGAGTGCGATGCCGCTATGGTGGAGATCAACCCGCTTTGCATCGTGACCGGCGCGGAGGGTAAGGACGAGCTTTGTGCCGTGGACGCCAAGATCGGGCTCGATGATAACGCGCTTTACCGCCACAAGAACATTCAGGCAATGCGCGACCTCGCCGAGGAAGCTCCGTTGGAAACCGAGGCGAGCAAGTTCAACCTGAATTACATCAAGCTCGACGGTAGCATTGCGTGCCTGGTCAATGGCGCGGGCCTCGCGATGGCGACGATGGATATCATCCAGCATTTCGGCGCCAGTCCGGCAAACTTCCTCGACGTGGGCGGCGGTGCGAGCAAGGAGCAGGTAACGGCGGCGTTCAAGATCATTCTGCAAGACCCGAACGTGAAGGGCATCCTCGTCAATATTTTCGGCGGCATCATGGATTGCAACGTCATCGCCACCGGCATTGTCGCGGCGGTGAAGGAAACGGGTTTGAAACTTCCGCTCGTCGTCCGGCTCGAAGGCAACAACGTCGTCGCGGGCAAGAAAACCCTGGCCGAATCCGGCCTCACGCTGATCACCGGGGATTCCATGGCCGACGCGGCGCAGAAGGTCGTGCAGGCCGTGGGCAAGTGATTGAAAAAGTTGAGTGAGACAAGATAGCTTGAAACCAAAAGTCTATCTCGAAACTACGATTCCCAGCTTGCTGACGGCGTGGCCCAGCCGCGACGTGCTGATAGCCGGACAACAACAAGCGACCCGCGATTGGTGGGAGGAACGACGGCAGCGGTATCAGCTTTTCATCTCCGGCCTCGTGTTGGCTGAGTCGCGACGCGGTGATGCTTCGGCCGCCGAGGCAAGAGACAAAGTATTGGCCGCTTGCAACGTGTTGGAATACACCGAAGCCACCCGGCAATTGGCGCGCATGCTTTTGGTGGCTCACCTCTTGCCCGTCAAAGCCGCTGTAGATGCCGCGCACATCGCCGTGGCGGCGGTGCATGAGATGGATTTTCTGCTGACGTGGAATTGCCGGCACATTGCGAATGCCACCAGCGTGGACAAAGTGCGTGCAGCGATTGCCACCGCTGGTTATGCTCCGCCCGTGATCTGCACGCCCATGGAATTGATGATATGATGTTCCTGTATGAAAAATGATTTACTGAAAGACATCCGAGCCATTCGCGATCAAATCGGCGCGGAATGTGGGTATGACTTGAAAAAACTCGGCGACCTGATCCAACGCGAGGAGGCGAAGGTTGGTAAACGCCTGGTTCATCCGCCCAAGCCCGCCGCGCGTCGCAAGTGCACAATTATTACTACCTGAACCTTTCGTGTGAGCAAAAGATTGTGAAAGTTGCCGGAAATTGCATTTAGGAACGGGCTGAGGGAAAGATGTATCGGGACGGGGAAGAAAACCAGACGGGGCACAGGGTCGTGGACGACCTTACGCCTTATCGTCGTTTGGTCGAATTGCAGAAAGAGATGATTGCGTTGTCACGAAAAAATGAGCACAGCCGGCGCGAGCGCGCGGTGCTGCGCGAGCAGGTGGCGCGGGAAGTCGCTATGATCGTGCGGCGGCGCACCAGTTTCCGTCATCGGTTGCGCCGGTCCACCACTCAGTTCATCACGCGGTTGCCCGGATTTGGCTTGCTCCCGAATGTCCTGAAAACCTTAACCCCGAAACCCTCCTGACCTATGCTGAAAGTTTCCGAAATCGCCTTCAGTTGTTATCCCGTCACCGACATGGCGCGCGCGCGCAAGTTCTACGAAGGCGTGCTGGGGTTGAAACCCACCATGATCGTGGGCGAACCGGGCGGAATGCAATGGACGGAGTACGACATCGCGAACGGCACATTGTCCCTCGGTGCCGGCGCACCGGATTGGAAGCCGACCGCGACTGGTTGTTCGGTCGGCTTGGAGGTTGTGGATTTTGACGCGGCCATCGCGCATCTGAAAGCGAAGGACGTGAAGTTCAAGATGGAACCATTCCCGACGCCGGTCTGCCATATGGCGTTCATATATGACTCGGAAGGCAACTTGATTTGCATCCATAAGCGGAAAACGGGGCCGCATTGAATGGGTTGAAAAGAGCGATCCTGTACTTTGGTTAAATCCATGATTGATGAAGCGACATTGGCGCAGATGAACGGTGCGTACGTTATGCCGCCGGATGCTGGACCGGCTTGGCGGGCGGCCCATGCGGCCGGGATGGATATGTCGTTGCTTGAAGATGCTCTTAAATTGACGCCGGAACAACGCCTGGCGGAGCATCAGCAGGTTTTAGATTTTTTGCTGGAAGTTCAGGCGGCGGGACAAGCTCATGGCGCAAAATGATCAGGCCCTGCTGACGCGCCTCAAGGACAGCAGACTGGAATTCGTTGTCATCGGCGGGGTTTGCGTGGTTTATCACGGCGCGGCGTTGGCCACCTTTGATTTGGATATTTGTTGTCCGTTTGGTGAGGAAAACGTCCGGCGGATTGAATCGGCCGTCCAGGACCTGAATCCCGTCCATCGACTGACCGCCAATAAGTTGTCGCTGGAAATGACACGGAGTAGTTTTGGCTTATTAAAGAATCTGTATTTGCAGACGGATTTGGGCAAATTGGATTGCTTGGGTGAAGTCGCCGGAATTGGGAATTTTGAATCGGTTATCAAACAAAGTGTTGTGGCGAACTTTTCCTACGGTCAATTCCGTTTTTTGAGCCTGGATGCCTTGATTGCGGCGAAGAAAGCCTTTGGACGTGATCGTGATTTGGACGCGGTGCGCCGCCTCCTCGCCATCAAAGAGAAGAGTCAACGCCCGCAGGATTTATTTTGATTTGTAATCGTAAATTTGAAATCTGAAATCGTAAATTTGACATGGCTATTCTAGTTACCCCCAACACCAAAGTTCTCATCCAAGGCATCACCGGCAGCTTCGGCGCGCGGCATGCCCAACTCTCAATCGATTACGGGTCGCAAATCGTCGCCGGGGTTACGCCCGGCAAGGGTGGCCAGTTTTTCGAGCACGGCGGAAAGAAAGTGCCGATCTTCGACACCGTGGCCGAAGCCGCCCGGCAAACCGGCGCGACGGCGAGCGCCATTTTTGTCCCACCGCCGTTCGCCGCCGATGCCATTCTCGAGGCCGTGGATGCGGGGCTGGAGCTCGCGGTCGCCATTACTGAAGGCATTCCCGTGAACGACATGGTGAAGGTGAAGCGCGCGATGGCAGGCCAACGCACGCGGCTCATCGGCCCGAATTGTCCGGGAATTGTTACTCCCGGTACCGGCAAGGATTCGCAGGGCGGTTGTCGCATTGGCATTTCGCCCGGCTATATTCATAAAAAGGGAAACATCGGCGTCGTGTCGCGCAGCGGCACGTTGACCTACGAAGCGGTGTGGCAATTGACTTCGCGCGGCGTCGGTCAGTCCACTTGCGTCGGCATCGGTGGCGATCCCGTCAATGGTACGTCCCACCTCGACGTGATCAAATTATTCAACGCGGACCCGGAAACGACCGGGATTATCATGATCGGCGAAATTGGTGGCAGCGCGGAAGAGGAAGCCGCCGAATGGATCAAAGCGAATTGTAAGAAGCCGGTGGCCGGATTTATCGCCGGCACGACCGCTCCGGCCGGCCGTCGCATGGGCCACGCGGGCGCGATTGTCAGCGGGGGCAAAGGCACGGCGGAGGCAAAAATTGCCGCCTTTAAGGCCGCCGGCATTGGCGTCGCCGTCACGCCGAGCGAAATGGCGGATACGCTATTGGCGATGATGTAAAGGCGTGAACTGACTTGGGCGGTCAGCCCGCCACGCCGCGCCGGTTCCAGTTTCACGCATCCAGCATCGGGTTCCCTGTTCCATCCATGTCGCTGATTGATTTCATCCTGAACCTGGCGGCGTTGCTATTGTGGTTCAACTGGTGGGCGGCGCGCACGGATCCACTGGCTGCGGCCACGCCTTCCACCCTGGCCGGGACGCTCCGGCGTGCGGGCAAGACTTCCGGCAGTCGCTGGCATTTGCCAGCGGTCATCGCCGGGCTGCTGCTGACGCGCGCCCTATTCTACTGGCTGATCGGGGGTGCGGATCGCGGGTTGGCGGCGCTCAATGTTGGGGTAATTTCCGTGCCGTTCCGCAATGACTTGTTCTGGCGGATGTTGCTTTACTCCGTCCTCAGTTTTGGCGTGGCGCTGACGGTGTTTTACATCTGGCTGATATTCCTGTCCTGCTTGAAGCCGGCGCGGGCGGAATTGGATTCCTTGCGGGGACTTTTGCGGTCCCAACTCGGCCGGGTGGAATACTGGCCGTGGGGATTCAAATTGCTGCTGCCCCTGCTGTGCGTCACGGCCGGGTGGTGGTTGGTGAGTTGGCCGTTGACCGCGGCCGGGCTTTTGCCGGCACCCGGCTCGGTGGGGCAGCGAACGGAACAGGCCCTGTTGGTCGGAGTGGGCAGTTATCTGGCGGGCAAGGTTCTGATCGGAGGCGCATTGGCTCTGAATTTTGTGAGCAGCTACGTTTATTTTGGCCGTCACCCGTTCTGGCACCAGCTCGACGAGGTTTCGCGCCGCCTGCTGGCGCCGTTGCGGCGCCTGCCGTTGCGGATCGGCAAGGTGGACTTGGCCCCCGTGCTCGGGATCGGACTGGTTTTTTTCCTCGCCCATTTTGTCGAAAGGGGCGTACGGATTCCCGCCCGAACCGACAAAGCCGGCCGGCCGCAACCGTCGTGGGTTGAAATCCCCGGGCTGGTGGACTTGTATCAACGTGCCTCAAAGTGAGCGGCCGCTGAACGGCGAGCTCACGCCACTTTGGGAAGTTGGACCGTGACTTTCGTTCCACGGCCGAGCTCACTTTCGATGACCAGCGTCCCGCCGTGAAGTTCGGTGAGCCGCCGCGCGATGGTGAGGCCGAGGCCGAGGCCCTGTTGCTCGTGAGTCTTCCGATCGAATTGCATGAACGCGCCGACTTTGGCAATGGTGGCGGGGGCCATGCCCCGGCCGCAATCGGTCACCGAAAAAACCACGCCCGCCGGCGTCACGGCGAGTCCCAGGCTCACCGGGGTGCCCGGGGCCGAAAACTTGAACGCATTGTGGGTCAATTCGCTCACCACCTTGACCAGGTAATCCTCCGACATCGGTACCGGGGTGGCCGCGAGATTCAGTTGCAGGTCGGTCGGGCGTTTCGCCGCCTCTGCTTGCTTGCGGGCAACCTGCTCAATCAATGGCCCCGGCGCAGGGGTTTGGTGGCGGCGCAAGGCCGTGACCTTTTGGGGGTCGGCCTGCAGCACCTCGAGTTGGGAGTGAACCAAAAACGTTTCGACGAGCCGTTCCAGGGCGTGACCACTCTGGGAAATTACCTGACCCATGTCGGCAATTTCCTCGGGCGAAAGGGTGCCGGCATCGGCCGCGAGGATTTCGCCGAAGGCCACGATCCCGTTGAGCGGGGTGCGAAATTCGTGCGGCAACATCATGCTGATGTTGTCGCGCAAACTGGTTAATTTTATTTCGGCCTGCGCCTGCACCGCCTCCGCTTTTTTCAGCCGGGCGTCCACCGACGCATAAAGTTCATCGAGGGTAAAGGGTTTGGGCAGGTAGTCGTCCGCCCCGAGCTCCATGCCATGCCGCATGCCGACGTTGTCCGCCTGGCCGGTCATCAGGATGAAAGGGATGGTCGCGGTGGTGGGTTCGTTACGCAGGGCGGACAAAGTGGCATAGCCGTTCATCGCCCCCATGTTGACGTCACAGAGAATCAGGTCGGGCAATTGTTTGCGGGCGGTCTCGACCCCGGCGGCGCCATCCGGGGCCTGAATCGAGGCGTAGCCGCGTTGCGCCAAGGCCATCTGCACCATCTCGCGCAGCCATTCTTCATCGTCAATGACCAGGATTTTCTTCATGGCGGCGCCGGACGGGCGGGCTATTTCCGACGCGCCAGGGGGAGATACGAATTCAGCGTCGGCCCCGCGTAAATTTGGCGGGGCCGATAAATGCGGGCTTTGCTGTCCTCGAGAATTTCCTTGTAGTTGGCGATCCAGCCCGGCATGCGGCCAATGGCGAACATCACCGTGAACATCTCCACTGGAATCCCGATGGCACGCATGATGATGCCGCTGTAGAAATCCACGTTGGGATAAAGTTTGCGTTCGACGAAATAGGAATCTTTGAGCGCCACCGCTTCCAGCTTGACCGCGATGTCGAGCAACGGATCCGAAATCTTCAAGGTTTTCAACACCTCGTCGCAGGCCTTCTTGATGATCTTCGCCCGGGGATCGTAATTC
>JANXWY010000403.1 GCA_025350905.1 Verrucomicrobiota bacterium | reverse complement strand
TACTTAAAGGCCGAAGTGGAGGCCTGGGAACAACGACGTAACGCGGCGGGATGCCAGATTCAATGGACTTTCACCCGCCAGGATGCCGACCAAAAGCTGGGGCGACATTATGTAACGTAACTATATTGTCACAATACTAGTCGGCCAAGCCGGCAAGCTGGCAAGCCCGGCGGCCCGGGCGCTCGAAAAGAGAGGCCAGGTGACCGTGGACGACGCCGTGACGTTCATTGGGCGTTTTGACAAAGGGGCGCTGGCCAATCTCGAAGCCACCCGCGCCGCTCTCGGACGCAAAAACCATATCGCGATCGAAATCAATGGGAGCAAAGGCTCGTTGTATTTTGATTTCGAAGACATGAACCGGCTGAAGTTCTTCAATCATGACGATCCGAAAGACCGTCAGGGGTTCCGCGATATTATGGTTACCCAGCCGAACGGTATCCATCCGTACATCGCCAACTGGTGGGGTTCGGGGCATGTGCTGGGCTACGAGCACCCGTTTGTGCATGCGGTGGCCGATTTCGTCAATGCTTGTGTGGAGGGCAAACCCGTTCAGCCGACCTTCGAAGATGGCCTCAAGAATCAGCTGGTGTTGGAAGCGGTGGAACGGTCCGCCAAAACCGGGCGGTGGGTGAAGCTGTAGCACCGGCTGAATTTCCGCGACCGACCCTGCGTTGGTCTGGTCTTGGCTCCAAATGGACGACTTCTTACGCTGTAGTCCTAAACCGTTCCCGGTGGATGAAATAATCGATTGCAGTCAAACTAAAGAACAGACAAGGCACAATTATCTATGTCAAACAAACCTCTCAATGTCGGCTTGGTAGGCGGGGGCAAGGGCGCGTTCATCGTCAATCCTCACCAAAAAGCCATTCACTTCGACGGCACGCGCCGCGTGACGGCGGGCGCGCTGTTCCCCGATCCCAAAATTGCCCTGGAGGAAGCGGCGAATTGGCCGTATCCCCTGAAAGGTTACGGCTCGTACGACGAGATGATCAATGCCAACGCCTCGCTGCCGGCGGACGAGAAGCTGGGCTACATCCTCATCGTCACCCCGAACCACGTTCATTTTGACCCGGCGATGAAAGCCATCAAGGCCGGCATCCCAGTGTTCTGTGAAAAGCCATTGTGCCTGAATCTCAAAGAGGCAAACGCCCTGGTAAAAGCCGCCCGCAAATACAATGTGCCCTTCGGCGTGGCGCATACGTACCTGGGTCACTGGACCAGCCGGTTCTCCCGCTACATTGTGCGCGCCGGTTTGCTGGGTGACGTCCGTTGGGTGGACTCCTACTACCTTCAGGGCTGGCTGGCGACCAAGCTCGAAGCAACGGGCCAGATGCAGGCCACCTGGCGTACCAACCCGAAGCTGGCAGGCGGCTCCGGTTGCGGCGGAGACATTGGCACCCACGCGCTCATGCAACTTCGTTACGTGACCGGGCTGGATGTCACCCAGGTTTCCGCCCAACTCGAAACCTTCGTCCAGGGCCGCATGCTCGACGACCACTTCACGATTTATTGCGCGCTGAGCAACGGCGGCAAAGCCCTGGTGCGCGCCTCCCAGATTTGCATTGGCCATAAAAACGATCTGGGGCTGGAGATTGCAGGCACCAAGGGCACCCTCGTTTGGCGTGCGGAAGAGCCGGAGAGCATTACCATTCAATTGGTAAACCAACCGGATCGCGTCTATTGGCGCGGCGCCGTAACGCCAGGGGACGGCTTCCTGCCTAAGGACGTGCCGGCCGACCTGATGGCCGAGCCGACCATTCCGGCGGGCCATCCGGAAGCCTTCCATGATGCGTACGCGCGTTTGCATCGCTGCTTTGAAGCCGACGTGCGCAAGTGGCAGGCGGGCGAACCGTTCGCCTGTGACGGCTCGAAATACGCCAACATTGAGGATGGCTGGATGGGCATCGCGTTCATCGAAACCTGCGTCAAGAGCAGCGCGAAAAAGGGCGCGTGGAAGGCGTTGCCAAAGAAAATCTGACGCCCGCGGAACGTTGCAACCAGGGACGGCGTGAACCGCCGTCCCTTATTATTTTCTACCCAGAAGTTCGCGGGTCTTGGCGCCAATGTCACCCGTTCGAACGAGGCTTTCGCCCACCAGAATGGCCTGCGCCCCGCATTTCGCCAAACGCTCGACATCGGCGCGCGTGTTAATGCCGCTCTCGGCGACCAGCAATCTTAAAGCCTGAGGTTTGGGGTTGGGGATTTGGGATAGTCTTCTCGCGAGCCGCTCCGTCGTGGCAAGATCAACTTTAAACGTCTTCAAGTCCCGGTTGTTCACGCCGATCAGCTGCGCCCCGATGGCAACCGCCCGATCCAGCTCCGTTTCGTCGTGAACTTCTACCAAAACGGCTAACCCCGCTTCGACGGCCAGGGCGTGAAATCGACTCAACCGTGCGTCATCGAGAATCGCCACGATGAGCAGGATGGCGTCCGCACCCCACTCGATGGCTTCCAGAATTTGGCGCTCATCAATGATGAAGTCCTTGCGCAGGAGTGGCAGTTTCACGGCGGCGCGGATTTGGCGGAGGTAATGCAGCGAGCCTTGGAAAAAATGTTCATCGGTCAGCACCGACAAACAACTCGCGCCCGCCCCCTCATATTCCTTGGCGATGCGAACCGGATCGAAGTCCGGGCAGATCACGCCCGCCGACGGCGAAGCCTTTTTCACCTCGGCGATCAGCGCCACGCCGCCCGCGCCCGGTTGACGCAAGGCCGCGAGAAAATCACGCCGCTCATCGCGCTCCAGCATTGCGTCGTGCAAATCCCCCGCTGCGATTAGGCGGGCGGGAAGTTTCGCGACTTCGCGCTCCTTCTGCTCAACGATTTTGTCGAGAATGTTCATCACCTTACGGTCTTACTCTTAATCGCAATCTAAATCTTGGGCATGATGTTTACTGCATTTCGGAGAGTTAGATTACGAGGAAGCCGGCGCCGGAATTCATTCTTCCACATCCTTCACACCCTGCATCCGTTTCAACGGGCAACCGGCGCGCAGCCAGCCGTTCACAAAGGCATCGAGGTCGCCGTCCATCACCCCTTGCACATTGCTGGTTTCGACCCCCGTCCGCAAATCCTTCACCATGCGATACGGCTGGAACACGTAGCTGCGAATCTGATTCCCCCACGACACGCTGCCTTTGTCGCCGTAAAACTTCTCCATGTCCGCCTTCGCCGCGTCGAGTCGTTGCGCGTAAATTCGCGAGAGCAACAACGTCATCGCCGTGGCGCGATTCTGGTGCTGCGAACGCTGGGCCTGCGACGCCACCACGAGGCCGGTCGGGATGTGTGTGATGCGCACGGCGGTTTCCACCTTGTTCACATTCTGCCCGCCCTTGCCGCCGGAGCGGAAGGTATCCACGTGAAATTCCGTCGGGGGGATGACAATTTCCGACGACATCTCCTCAAGTTGCGCGATGGCATCCACGCTGGCAAAACTGGTGTGCCGGCGCTTGTTGGAGTCGAACGGCGAAATCCGCACGAGCCGATGCACCCCGCGTTCCGCCTTGCAAAAGCCATAGGCATTCTCGCCCTGGAGCACCATGGTGACGCTCTTGATGCCCGCGCCTTCGCCGGGCAGCCGATCCTCGATCTCCACCTCCCAGCCGCGCGATTCCGCCCAGCGCTGATACATCCGCATGAGCATGTTGGCCCAATCACAGGCCTCCGTGCCGCCGGCGCCGGAGTTGATACTCAGAATGCAATTGTTGCGATCATGCGGGCCATTGAGGAAAACCTTCAACTCAAGCGCATCCAGTTCCTTGATGAGCCGCGTGGCGTCGCGGTTCAACTCGACTTCCATCTTCGCTTGGGCGGAGGGCGGTTCGGCTTCGCCGAGTTCGATCATCACTCGGGCGTCCTCGACCTGCTTCTCCGCCTGCAACAACGGCTCGATTTTGCCGCGTAGGGTGTTGGCCTCGTCAATAATCTTTTGGGCCGACTCCCGATTGCCCCAGAAGTTATCCGCCGCCATCAGCGATTCGATTTCGCTCAGGCGTTTCTGCGTGCCCGGGACGTCAAAGAAACCTCCGCAAGTGCGTGAGTTTCTGGGTCGCGGTGCTGATGGATGCGGTAACGAGTTCGAACATCTGCGAAGCATAATGCATGGCCAAAGTGGATGGAAGATGGAAATTAAATTGGCCCTTGCCACGCCAGCTGATTCTCTGCTGCCGGGCCGTAGCGAAACAGCGTTGG
This sequence comes from Verrucomicrobiota bacterium, assembly GCA_025350905.1. Lineage (GTDB taxonomy): Bacteria > Verrucomicrobiota > Verrucomicrobiia > Limisphaerales > JADLHS01 > JADLHS01. Next base: position 9,743 of record JANXWY010000403.1, on the reverse strand, counting down.
AAGTAGGTGCTTCCCTATTTCCCGTCGTTCGGACGCTGGTGGGGCGGGTCCGGGTTCCGCCTCGGGCTCGCATTCTGACGGGTGACTTCAGCCAAGGTCATGGCTCTGGCTCTGGAAACGGTTTGGTGGCCACAAGCTCATCCCCCGCCAATTCCCACACCTGTAGCGCCTGGGTCGCCGACTTTTGCAACGCCCGAAACTCAGCCCGCAATCTCCGCCGGTTGAGTTTACGTTCGCAGACACCGGAGGCGTCGCAGCCAAGCAATAAGGCATGCGCCTTGTAGAGCCGCGGATGTCCGATCACGCGTCCCGCACCGGCTGGCAACGGCGGCGCGGGGCGGCGGTCCAACACCAAAAAACTCAAAGGCAAATCGCGCAAATCAATCCCCGTCAACCGCGCAAAGCGCGACCAGTTACCATCGGTAAAAATTTCCCGGGGCGGGACGGCGAAGTGATGACACCAGTGCCTTTTATTTTCCGGCACGAGCATTCCGCAGGACGCCGAATGAGTGCATGGGGCAATCACATTAAAACCTTCCCGTAATCGTTCACGAACGCCGATGAGTTGACGGCTGGCTTCGTGGGTTCCCGGCTCGACCCATAGAACACACTCGGCGCTCCCGGCCAATTCCAGGAGGGCATCCGTCTGTTCCGGGTCTAGTTCCGGGAGCACATGACTGATGAGTAGAATTTGGTGTTTGGGCCCGTCCGGCCGGTCCTCGCCCCGAGGCGGAGCGTCAAGGGGCGGAGAACGCGGCGCGGAAAAATTTCCGGGCCCGACGCTGACCTCCAGCCCGGGATATTTTTCCCGTGCCCGTCTGGCCGCGAATTGCATCGCAAGCGGTGAGCGATCCCAAAGAACCAGTTTGGAAATCGAGGCTGCGCCGAAGTGATCCAAATACGCGCGGCCCGCGATGCCGCTGCCGCAGCCCCAGTCCAACAACTCCCCAGCCGGCGGCACCCAACCACGCCGCGCGAGCTCGGCCAATACATAATCCCATTTCCAACCTATACGCTGGGCAAACGTAGCGTCGTAGCTGGCCAGGTCGGATTCGCTTTGCCAGTAATCGCCGGCGCCGGCCGAACGCGCAAGATAGGCGGACCGGAGCCGTCGAAGTGCTGTCCAATCAATGGCGTCCCCGTTCATGCATTTCCTGTCGCAGCCAACGAGCGGCAGATCAAAGGTAATGACACCGTCAAAGTCACCTCACCGCGGCGGGGGCCAGCAAAACGTCCAGCGCGTGTCGCTCAATACGGAAGTAGGCTTTCAGGTCTTCAATCCGCTGCCGGGCGCCGGCGTCCGTAAACCCGTCGCGCTCGCGCACCGCGGCAATCATAAGGTTCTTCGGGGTATGTTCGCTGCCAACAAACTCCATCACCTTCGTGCGATAGCCCGCCCATTCAAGAAACAGTGCGCGCAGCCCGTCCGTCACCCATTCCGCCAGGCGCTCTTCCATGACGCCATGGCGCAGCACTGGCGCGAGCGGTGCCGGTTTACCGAACTGCGGTCGCAGCTCCCGGTGGCAACACGGCGCGACGACGATGAGCTTCGCGCCCAGCTCGATGCCCCGCCGGAGGGCGTCGTCGGTGGCGGTGTTGCATGCGTGCAAAGCGATAAGTGCGTCCACAGGCGGTAACCGGACGGATTCAATGGCGCCGGAAACAAATTCCAATCCCTCGGCACCGATCTGGCAGACGAGTTTGTTGGTCTTCGCGACCAGCTCGGCTCGCGTTTCAACGCCGATGACGCGCACGGGTCGCTGCCATACCCGCCGGAACAAGTGCCAGATACCAAACGTGAGATAGCCCTTGCCGCAACCCATATCTGCCAGCACGAGCGCCGGTGCAGGGCGGTCTCCTGGTGCTCCAATCCACCCACACTCTTTTGCCAGGTGCGTGAGGATTTCCAGGTAATGATTGATCTGCCGATGTTTATCCGCCATCGAGATGCGCACCTGGCCGGCCACGTCCAGCACGTCCAAGCCCTGCAGCCAATCACGGGCCGAGGCGTCAAGAATCCCCGCGTGCCGTTGATCGTGTTCACGCGACGGCGTTTTCTTCGCGGACGGCCGGTGATCGATGAGCCGCGCTTCGCCGGCGGCATTGGAAATGTACTGCCAGTCACGCGATGTCGTACAAAGCAAGGCGCTGTGAAACTGTTGATCGAGTTGGCCGCGCAACCACGCGGCGCCCTCGGCGACCGGCAAATTCTTCGTCACGTCCCGCGTGGCATAGCGAAGGGTGAGCGAGAGATGCGGCACTCCTTTGAGCATGATGAAACGGCCCAACACCTTTTGGGGAGTGTCACCCGCAGCCACCGGGGCGGACAGGACCAATCGGGCGAAGGTGCCTTTCGTCAGGCTCTCGGCGAACTTCGTGCAGATTTGTTCCGCGGGAGTGGGTTTATTCACGGGCTCGGACAGAATCAAGTCAAGGTTGGGGAAAATGCCAGGGGCGCGGCGCCGAGGTTTGAGATCGGCGGCGGTTGCGGCCCCGTGATGTTAAGAACTGTAACCATGTTGATTCACGTGCCGTCGTCATCGCGTCACAGTAGGGGAAAATTATTGAACGGCAAGCCCGCGGCTATCGGCTGTCGCCCGGTGGGCGCATCTTGATGCGCCCACGCCCGGTTATGCTTGCGGCCCCAGGCCGACTGGTTTAGCTACGAGTTCATGGACTTGCAACTTGACCTAAAGCGGACCTCAAGCTCTTGCCCTGAGAAAATTTGTCCTGGCGAAGAGTGGACGCAACCTCCCGGCGCAGTTCGAGCACGATGAAAAGCTCATCCTCGATTGCCCTGCTACGGACAAGAATTGATGGAAGCAAGGTGACCGTGGAAAATTTGGCCCTCGAATCCCGACGGCCAAGTTCTACCGGCGCTCCCTGGCAGGACGCATTGGCGATCCGTTTCGCTCACTGCGGTTTCACTTCAAACTTCCGCTTCGACATTTGCCGGGCAGAGCTCCATAATCAAACCTAGGATATGCCCTTTACTAAATTCGATCTGTCGCCGGCGGTGCTCGAAGGCGTCAAAGCCATGGGTTATGTGGACCCAACCCCCATCCAACTCCGGGCCATCCCGCTGATCATGGCTGGACGCGACGTTATCGGCAGCGCCCAGACCGGCACGGGCAAGACCGCCGCGTTTGCTCTCCCGATCCTGTCCAAGCTGGATCAACACCAGCCCCAGACGCGCTTGCTCGTCTTGGAGCCGACCCGGGAACTCGCCGCCCAGGTTGAGACGGCGATCCGCGATTTCGCGCGCTTCACGAATCTGCGCGTGGCCGTTATCTTTGGCGGCGTCGGCTACGGCAAGCAAAATGATGCCCTCCGCACCGGGGTGGACGTTCTGGTCGCGACGCCCGGCCGGTTGCTCGATCATTTGCAGCAAGGCAACTGCAAGCTCGACCGCGTGCAACATCTAGTCCTTGACGAAGCTGACCGCATGTTGGACATGGGTTTCCTGCCTGATGTCCGCCGCATCCTCGAAAAGTGCCCGCGCCAGCGGCAGACATCGCTCTTCTCCGCCACGATTCCGCCCGCAATCGAAACCCTCATTCAGTGGGCCATGCAGAACCCGGAAACGGTGGAAATCGGCGCGCGCCGAACCCCCGCCGAGACCGTCAAACACGTCATTTATCCGGTTTCGGACACGCAAAAAACCGATCTGCTCGTCGCGCTATTGGAACGGGTAAATTACGATTCGGTCATCATCTTTTGCCGCACCAAACACGGCGCGGATCGCGTGGCGCAGATGCTGAAGCGCAACCAGCACTCCGTGGCGGTATTGCATTCCAACCGCACGCAAAGCGAACGCGAGCAGGCCTTGCTCGGCTTTCGCGAAGGCCGCTTCGAAGTGCTCGTGGCCACGGACATCGCCGCGCGCGGCCTCGATATCGCGGACGTGAGCCATGTCATCAACTACGACGTCCCGCATCATCCGGAAGATTACATCCACCGCATCGGTCGCACGGGCCGGGCGGAAGCCTCGGGCGATGCCTTCACCTTGATGATCGCCGAGGATGCCAATCACGTCTTCGCCATCGAACGTTTCATCAACCAGAAAATTGCGCGGGTGAAGCTGGAGAATTTTGAATACCGCTATACGGCTTTATTTGAACAGGATAAACCCGGCGCGAAGAGCGGCTATACCGGCAGCGCCCGCGCCGTTCGCGTCCACGGCGGTTACCACTTCGCCCCCGGCCGCCGCCGCAAGTAATTGGAATCGGTTGGCAGCGACGCTCCGGCCTGCGGGCTTTTCCTTTGTTCGGCGCGACGCGGCCGATCAAAACTTCTGGTTTGCCGGCGGGCCTTGCGTACGCTGGGCGGCCTTAATCCCCGCAATCAGTTGCTCCAGCCGCCGGCCATACTCGACAAAATTTTTCCGCGCTGCGTCGTCGTTGGCGGACTGGGACTGCGGATCGTGAAACACCACCACCATGTGCGGCTCGATGCTGATGCCCGCGTCGTAGCCGCGGGCGAACGCGTCCTGTAAAATTTGGGCCACCTGCCCCTGCCCTTCGCCGGGCCAGTTGTAATCGGCATCGTTTTTCGCCGGATTCCACGTCACATCCTTCACGTGGATATGCGCAACGTGAGCGCGTACATGTTCCCAGAATTCCCACGGATCCTGGCGGGGCCAGGGCTTGGATCGGGCGCGGTCGGGGTTGAAAATCGGATTGGCGGTGTCGAAGACGCACTTGAGACCGGGACAGCGGTCGAGCAGTTCCAAAGAATGTTGCCAGCTCATGCCGCCGTAATTCATGCAGTTCTCGTGGACGGGCTGGAGCCCAGCATCGAGAAACATATTGGTCACCTCCCGCACGCGGCGAAAGACTTCCGTCGGGGTTTTGAACTCCGCGTCCCCCGGCTTGTAGCTCATGATGCGAACAAATTTTGCGCCGGCGCGCTGCATGCGCGGAATGGTGCGTTGGACTTCCATGCGGGTGATGTCGAACGGATCCGTGACTTGCTTGGCCCAGTTCATAATCGTCGAACCAAAGCAATACGGTTGAATCCCGGCCGATTCAAACTCGCGAACCACGAGGTTGAACGCTGCGTCCGGAACGTCGTGCAGGTTCGCTTTGGTAAAACCCGGCACTTCCACGCCGCGCGGTTCGATAAATTTCCAGCCCAACTCACGAGTCGCGTGGATCTGGTTCTTCAGCGAAGCACCCGCCTCGTCCCCGATCCCCATGAGTATCATAAACGCAGCACCCTATCCAAACTGGTTCAACCGCGCCAGCACCGGTACACGAAGGCCGGCGGCAGATTGCGCCAGACAATCGGCGTGGCTTCCACGCGGCGAAAATTTTCCAGTAACCGCCGGCGAAAGCGGCGCGAAGTCGGAAACCATTTCGCATGAATGTAACCAAACGCAACGAACTGACCGTCCCGCGCCAGCGAGTCGAGCATGGCGTCAAAGATGCGATCCTGCAAGGCGGGCGTCATGGTACCCCACGCCAGCCCGCTGATGATACAGTCCGCGCTGCGCCGCCTCACATACCGGGCCAGATATTCCGCGGAATCATGGATGATTTCACAGGGGGCGAACCGCCGGCGTAACACGCCAACGTTGGTATCACTGATCTCGATCGCCAGCAAGCGACCGCGGCCGGCCAGCCGATTGAGTAGCAACTCCGTGAAAGCGCCGGTGCCCGGACCGAGTTCAACAACGGTGGCCCCGGGCGGGAAATCACAACTGTCCACCACGGCATGCGAAAGCGATGACGAACTCGGCCACAGCGATCCGACCACCAGTGGCTCGCGGATGAAGGCCTCGACAAAGCGCAGCCCACGTCCCCCGGTTTGCAAGGCACGCACGATGCCGATGGCGGAATCGCCAGCAATGGCTTCTGACTTTGTCTCATTGATCATAATTATGATTTGCCACCGAACTCGTGAACCGGCTCACCGACTTCAGCGGCGGAAGGAACTCGCAATATCCGTCGCCTCGACCGCCATCACCTGCTTCTCCAGTTTCGACTCTGCGACCAGCCGGTTCAATCTTTTTTCCCAGGTCGCGCCGTCCATCGGCAACGCCACCGTCTCACCGAGCAACGACGAATAGACCATCGCATTGGCCAGCTCGACGGAATGGATGCCTTCCGCTCCCGGCGCGATCAAAGGTTCATGGTCCAATATCGCGTTCACGAAATTCTGCACCATGGTAGCATGTGGCAGGTTGGCATTTTCGAAAGGAATCGCCACGTTCCACACCTCGGGTTTCGCGAACCCCTGTTTGGCCGTTTGGCTGAACTTGAGCATGTCCGTTTCATTGCGCGTGAAGGCGAGCTGGTTGTTTTCCAGGACCAGCCGCCCCATCGTGCCGACGATTTCAAACCGATTGGTGCCGGGCGCTTCGCCAGTCGAACTGACGAACACGCCGTTCGCCCCGTTCGCCCATTCCAGGTAAGCTGTTACATCGTCCTCGACCTCGATGTGGTGGTAACGACCCAATTGACAGAATCCCCGCAGACGCGCCGGCATGCCGACGAGCCATTGCAACATATCGAGATTGTGCAGGCATTGATTGAGCAATACCCCGCCACCCTCGCCTCGCCAGGTCGCCCGCCAGCCACTGCTCGCGTAATAGGCTTCGGTACGGTACCAATCCGTGTTGATCCAGTTGAGGCGAACGACTTCGCCGAGTTCGCCAGCCTGAATGAGTTTCTGCATCCGCTGATAGCGCGGCTCGGTGCGCATCTGGAACATGCCGCCGAAGACGACCTTGGGATGCTGCCGGCTCGCCGCGATGAGCCGCTCGGCATCCGCCTTGTGCGACGAAATCGGCTTCTCGACCAGAGTGTGAACGCCGGCCGCGAGGGCCGCCATACCCAAGGTGGTATGTTGAAAGTGAGGTGTGGCGATGATGACCGCGTCCACCGCGCCGGACGCGATGAGCGCCTCGCCATCGGCGAAAGTCTTCAACGGCTGGTAGCGGTCGAGGGGAGCGAAGGCATCGCACACCGCCACGAGTTCGCAGCGGCTAACCTGATGGTTCGAGAGATATTCGGCGTGATGCTTGCCGATGTTTCCCAAGCCGATGATGCCCACGCGGACTTTGTGCATGGCGCAGTTTACCGTCCTTCGCTCTTCTGCCTAGTTGAATTTTTGTGCCGTTCCAAACCATCCGGGGCGCATCAATCCAAACCCACAAATGAACTGGACTTGCGCTGGCCCAAAACGATCGCTGTGGTGCGGCTCAGAATCTCGGTTTCAGCCGCGATCCGAAGCCTTTGGAAATATGTCGTGTGGCCCGTGGATATCGAGCGCGGTTGCAAGCCAGCTTTTCGTCCAGCTTTGCGTGGGTCTGTCCAAAAATTCATAAAAACGGCAGCGCGACGCAGGCTTCGCAACCCCCTGGACCCCGGACTCCACGAAGTATCGTAAAATTTTATTGAGTAATTAGTTATGTTGTTTTCCAGGGCTGAAGTGGAGGCGATCGCTAAAGTTGTTCTGCCGCTTGAGGAATGCTGCGAGGTGAAGGCACAGGTTCAGCTTTCACCGGCTTGATCAGCAGCAGAAGTCAGAAGCTTTTCCGGTTCTGAACCTTGGCCGAAATGCACCGCAACTAGCAGAGGACCGTGGATACAAATCAGACGCTCAGAATTGGAATCGCGAGCTTGGTGCTGGCTTTGGGCACGGCTATTTGCGGGGCGGAAGACACCGCCGACAGTTTGGCCGCACTCAAGTCCATGAGTCTGGAGGACCTGGGTACGATCCGCGTGGAGACGGTCATTGGCGCATCGAAGCGGGAGCAGAAAGTCAGTGAAGCCCCCGCCTCAGTCAGCATCGTGACGCAGGACGAAATTAAACGCTATGGCTACCGGACCTTGGCGGATATTTTGCAGAGTTTGCCGGGTTTCTATGTTTCGAACGATCGCAACTACGCCTTCTTGGGAACGAGAGGGATCAGCCTGGGGGATTTCAACAGCCGGATGCTGCTGATGATCGACGGCCATCGGGTGAACAACAACTTGACGGACGGAGCGGCCATCGGCCCGGAGTTCATCCTCGATATTGACCTGATTGACCGCGTCGAAGTCATTCGCGGTCCCGGTTCGGTGCTTTACGGCAACAATGCATTTTTTGGCGTGATTAATGTCATCACGCGCAAGGGCCGGGAGCTGAAGGGCGGGGAAATCGCCGGCTCCGTGGCGAGCTTCGACACTTATACCGACCGCGTCAGTTATGGAAACAAGTTTACCAACGGGATTGAATTGCTGGTTTCGGCCACCGTTCACGACAGCGCGGGTCCGGAAACGTTGTATTACAAGGAGTACAATACTCCTGCCCAAAACAATGGCATCGCGCAAAACATGGCGGCCGAGTCCTATGAAAGTTTTTTTGGCTCGTTGAGCTATCGCGATTTTACCTTGCAGGGCGGTTTCATCAACCGCGAGAAAGTAAATCCCACGGCCCAGTATCTGACCACTTTCAATGATCCGCGCTTGAGCACCGTGGATGACCGGAGTTACGTGGATTTGGAATATGCGCATAAGTTTCCAGCCGCGGCCGTGGAGGTAACGGCCCACGTTTACTACGACCGCAACGAATACACCATTGACTACCCGGTAGGCGACGCGGGAGCGACGTCGTTGTTCAACGAGGCCCAGGTGGGCGAATGGTGGGGTGCGGAGCTGCATGTCAGCAAACGCTTATGGGAGCAGCACATTATTACTGCGGGCATGGAATACCGCGACGACTTCGGACAGGAAAAGAAAGTTTTTGATGCGAACACCACTTACACCGACCTCCGCGCGAACCGGAAGAGTTACGGACTCTTTGTGGAGGGAGATATTGCGGTGAGGACGAATCTGCATTTCATCGGCGGGGTACGTTATGACCAGTACGGCGATTTTGATCCCTCTTTGAATCCGCGGCTGGCGTTGATCTATAATCCGTTTCCAAAATCCACGGTCAAAGCCCTGTACGGAACGGCCTTCCGGTCGCCTAATTTTCTCGAGCTGAGCGATCCGCGATTCCAAGACATCCAACCGGAAGAAATCACCTCTTATGAATTGGTGTATGAGCAGGGGATCGGGAAGTATCTGCGTTCTTCCCTCGCGGTGTTTTACAATCAAATGGACCACCTGATTATTTTCGAGAGTGGGAACTTCGCCAATGTCGATGCGGAAAGTCGGGGCACCGAGTTGGCGCTGGAAGGCAACCTGACCGGCCGAATCCGCGGTCGCGCCAGCTACACCTTTCAACAAGCCGAAAACCGTTCCGTGGGCGGGGGCTTTGCCGACTCACCCGTACACCTGTTCAAGTTCAACCTCAGCGTGCCGCTGATTCGGGAGAAGTTGTTTGCCGGTCTGGAATTTCAGTACATGTCGAGCCGGAGTACCGTCTACGAGTCCACCAGCGGTGCGACGGTTGCGGGCGCGGACACCCCGGGCTTTCCGCTCGTCAATTTTACTCTCTTCAGTCAAAACCTGGTCAAAAACCTGGATGCTTCGGCGAGCGTTTACAACTTGTTTGATCAAGCCTACGCGGACCCATCAACCCGATTTCATCTTCAGGATCAAATCCCCCGCGATGGTCGTGGGTTTCGAGTAAAGCTAACCTACCGCTTCTGATTTGGTATGGAGCCGGCTTAGTTGCCACCCTATGCAATCATCAACCAGATGCATTTTGACACGGCTGCTGAGAGTTAACTGCCTGCTAATTTGCTGGATGCAATTGGCTAAGGTTTCCACCCTGGCCGGACCTCCGCCGGTCCTGACTGTCCAGCCGAC
>JANXWY010000402.1 GCA_025350905.1 Verrucomicrobiota bacterium | reverse complement strand
TACTTAAAGGCCGAAGTGGAGGCCTGGGAACAACGACGTAACGCGGCGGGATGCCAGATTCAATGGACTTTCACCCGCCAGGATGCCGACCAAAAGCTGGGGCGACATTATGTAACGTAACTATATTGTCACAATACTAGTGCGGCGTCGTTGGCTTCACGATCTTCCGCCGCCATGTCACCCCAATCGCCGGCCTGATGCCGCTGAATCCCCATGAGGATGTCCTCCTGAGTCAACTGCGCCAGCGCGTTCGGCGTGGCTACGATCCGGCCCAGTCGGAATTTTGCCACGGGAATGGTCTTGGCGCTCATAGGTGATAATCCTCGAACGTCGCGGCCAGACCGTCCTCGTCTTCGCCAAGCAATTGCTCCAGCGCCGCCTTGGTTTGCAGGCGTTCTGGATCGGGCTTGGCATCCTGGGGACAGCCCGGGCAGCGAATTACGTTGAGGACGCTCCGGCCGAATTTCCAGCCCGCCGCTTCAAACTCCCGACGATAACGGTCGCTGAGTTTCGAGGCCTGGGGCAGTGAACCCCAAGCCTCCGCTTCCTCGTGGCTGAGGCCCGTCTCAAAGATGGCGTCGTGCCAGAGGTGATAAACATCCCACGGCTCGCCACAGGATGAACAGTGAACGTCCATAATGATCTCCTTTCTATCTGGGTTCGCGTTGCTTGAGGTTAAGGATTTCAATTTCCGCGTTGGGTGAGATGCGGAACACGGCGGGCGGTGGCTGGAACCGAACCGGCTTGTCAAAGCGGGTCTTAAAAGCCCGGATGGGCCGATTCATGAGCACCACCGCAGCACAATCATTCACGCGGAGGACACGGCAAAGTCTGCCGTCGAAACGGATGGCGTCGCCAGCATGGAGCCGGAACGGATGCCGCAACGGCTGCCAGAGCATGCCAACCAACTCGGTCTGCTCCAGATCGCTGAACTGTTTGCTGGTTTTTCCCATACCAAACCTCCTTCCTAGCTGCCGACTGCTTCGGCAGTCAGGGTTGATTTCAACACTGACAGTGCCCGCACGATCTGCTGGCTGGTCAGCGCCCAATGACGCGGCGGCAATGTCTCTACCACCGCCCGCTTGAAGTATTGGTGCCACGCGATGGCTTCGTCGCCGTCGCCCAAATGGTCGGCGAGCAACGCCAGCGCGAGTTGCGCCGGTCCACTGCCATCGTAGCCCCACTCGAATCCGGTCGGACTGTGATTCCACAAGTCGAACCGTGGATCGAGGCGACAGCCGTTGACTGTGACATCAACGGCATAGCCTTCGCGCCGGCCTTCATAACGCTTCACAACGCGCCTCCCATCAATTCCTGGACTTCCGCTTGAGAGAGGTGCTCCGGCTGGGTGCCGGGTCGGTCGAATTGATGAATTCTGACGAAGCAGAACCGGGAGAAGCGACAAGCGATGTCCTCACGTCCGGCTTGGCCGGCCTCGTCCTCGTCAAGCATGACGATGATCTGGCTGCGTGGGTTCGTGTGTCGGCGAATCAACTCCTCCTGCGCGGCGGACAAGGTGCTGCCCATGAGGGCAACCACCTTGCGCCAGCCGTGCTGATGCAATTTCATGCAATCAAAGAAGCCTTCAACGATCACCCACGGATTGTCCGGTGGTTCTTTGCTGGCTCGATCAAGGTTGAAAAGCTCCAGTGATTTTCGGAAACCCTGCGGGAGTTTGTATTTGGGATTACCCTCCCCCGGCTCGCCCGGCCAACGCCCTGAGTAGGCAACGACATTGCCTTCCGGGTTGTGGATGGGGATCGCGATGCGTTCTGCCATCATGCCTTTGCGGCAATAGCCGATGCCGAAGTCCACAATCGTTTCCAACGTGAGGCCGCGCTCAGCCAGGTAGGGATGCTCGCGCTCGAGCTTGTCCAACCGGAACTTGAGCGGCGGATTCGGTGCGTTGGTGTCGGGGGCTGCTTTCACCGTCGGCTGAGCCTTGGGCGCCACATTATTTTTCGGTGGCGCACTCGGGTCTTCAAAGGTTTGATCGGGCGCCGCCGCCCTGGCGTCGGGGTCGAGATGAAACCATTCAATGGCTTTC
>JANXWY010000392.1 GCA_025350905.1 Verrucomicrobiota bacterium | reverse complement strand
GGCAAAAACCGCGGGCGGCTGAAGATCGGGGCGCTCATGTCGAAGAAGTTGAACCGGGGTAATTCGGCGGCCAGATCGAGATTGGCGTCGAAGAACGCGCGGATGGTGCCGATATCCTCCCAGTAGCCCTGGAAAATGTATGAGCAGACGCGATGCGTCTCGATGGCGCGCGGGATGATGTGCTTGCCGAAATCGGTGTGGTCATTGTCCAGCAGCTTCTTGATGACGTCGCGGTTGAAGACGTAGATGCCCATCGAGGCCAGGAAATGCTCGCTCCCCCCTTCGATCCCCAACTTGTTGTGCCATTCCGCCGGCAGCCGTAATGAATTCTGCACCGCCGGATCCTTGGGCTTCTCGACAAACCGTGTGATGCGCCGGTCCTCGGCGATCTGCATGATGCCCAGCGATTGCGCATCGGCCCGGCCAACCGGGATGGTGGCGATGGTCACATCGGCGCCCACTTCTTTGTGTTCGACGATCATGCGGCGGAAATCCATGCGAAACAACTGGTCGCCACTGAGGATCACCAGATACTCAAAGTCATGATCAAGGAAGTGGATCAGGTTCTTGCGGACGGCATCGGCCGTGCCTTCGTACCAGGACGTGTTGGAAAAGGTCTGCTGGGCGGCAAGGACCTCAACGAAACCGCCGGTGAAATGATCGAACTTGTAGGATTGCGAGAGGTGGCGATGCAGCGACGTCGAGTTGAACTGCGTCAAAATGTAGATCCGCCGAAAACCGGAGTTGATGCACGTGGAAATCGGCACATCCACCAGGCGATACTTGCCCGCCAGCGGCACGGCGGGCTTGGCGCGGTCCTTGGTGAGGGGGAACAGCCGCGTGCCCTGACCGCCGCCCATGATCACGCACAAGACCGTGCTCGTGTTCAGTTGCTGACGGCTGATCCGGCTGGTTTGAGCGTTTATGGTTGGCATGCGATTAGTGTGATGAAGTTGCGGAGGCAGCCTAGCCCAGCCCGCGGATGGCAGGCAAGCCCCATAATCAAAAGCCCCAACCTCAGCGCAGCTCTGGCAAGCCACCACCCCGTTCGTTCCTCCCGGGCTTTGCGGGTCCGCTTCTGGACTGGCACTTCGGGCCGGCTTGGGGCAAGTTATCGCCGTCGGTTTTGCCCGTTCAAACTTTTATGCATACAGATTCCGTCACACTCACTCGCGATGTCGACGCCGCAGTAGTACCCGTCGGCACCAAGGTCACGTTAATGAAGGGCGAGTCCGCCCGCATCACGCAATCGCTGGGGGGCACTTATACGGTCGTCGTCAACGGCAACATGTTTAGGATCGAAGCCCGGGACGCCGACGCGCTTGGACTCCAGGTGGAAACCACCCGCACCCCCACGACCACGAGCGGCCCGGTCACGCAAGAGCAATTGGAGCAGCAGGTGTGGGAATCGCTCAAGACGTGTTACGATCCGGAGATTCCCGTCAACGTGGTGGACCTCGGACTGATTTATGATTGTCACCTCACCCCGATCGGCGCGAACAACTACAAGGCCGACGTCAAGATGACCTTGACCGCCCCCGGCTGCGGCATGGGCCCGGTGCTGGCGCAGGACGTGCAAAACAAACTCATCTCGCTCGAACCGATTGACGAGGCGAACGTGGAACTGGTCTGGGACCCGCCGTGGAATCAAGGCATGATGACTGAGGCCGCGAAACTCCAGCTAGGGTTGATGTAGCCGCCGACTTGGGGAGGCTCTGATATTTCATGAAGCAGCTGAGCAAGTGGGCGAGCGAGAAACTGGGAGTAAACCCCCGCGCGTTTCCCGCCCACTTTCCCACTTCCCCACTAGCTCACTTTCAAGTGCTATGACTCAACCCGCCCCGAACTGGTCCAAGCTCCGCGCCGACTTTCCGATCCTGAAGCAAACGATCCACGGCCAGCCGCTGATTTACTTCGACAACGCCGCCACTTCGCAGAAGCCGCGCGCGGTCATTGACGCCTTGGTGCGCTACTACGAACGCGACAACGCCAATGTGCATCGCGGCATCCACGAGTTGAGCAATCGCGCTACAACCGCGTTCGAGGGCGCCCGCGCCCGCGCTGCTAAGTTTCTCAACGCGCATAGTGCGGATGAAATCATTTTTACGCGCGGCACGACGGAAGGCATCAACCTCGTCGCCCATTCCTGGGGCACGCAGAATCTCAAGCCGGGCGACGTGATCCTGCTCACCGAGCTGGAGCACCACAGCAATCTCGTCCCGTGGCAGATGCTCGCCCAACGCACCGGCGCGCAGCTGGCCTTCGTGCCCGTCACAGGCGACGAAGGTCTGCTCGACCTGACCAAACTCGACGCCCTGCTCACGAAACAGGTGAAGTTCTTCTCGCTGGTCCACATCTCGAACTCGATGGGGACGGTGAATCCCGTCGCCGACCTGTGCGCCCGCGCGCGCAAGCTCGGCATCGTCACGCTGGTGGACGGCGCTCAAAGTGCCGGGCATTGCCCCGTGGACGTCCAGGCCCTCGGCTGCGATTTCTTTGCGTTCTCTGGCCATAAGATCTGCGGCCCGACCGGCATCGGTGTTTTATGGGGCCGCCCGGAATTGCTCGACGCCCTGCCGCCGTATCAAGGCGGGGGCGAAATGATTTTGTCCGTCGGCTATCGACAGACCGAGTTCAAGCGCGCCCCGCATCGATTTGAGGCCGGCACGCCGGATATCTCCGGCCCAATCGGGCTGCACGCCGCGATGGATTATCTGGACGCCATCGGCCGCGAAAAGATTTGGCAGCACGACCAGGAACTCGCGACCTACGCCTACGATCAGCTCGCCGCGCTGAAAGGTATCCGTCTCTTCGGTCCGAAGACCGGGCGGGCGGGCCTCGTGAGTTTCCTGCTGCAAGACGTCCACGCCCATGATGTGGTGACACTGGCGGACCAGGCGGGCGTGGCGCTGCGCGGCGGCCATCACTGCACCCAACCGCTCATGCACAAGCTCGGCGTCGAATCCACCGCCCGCGCGAGCTTTTATTTCTACAACACCCAGGCCGAGGTGGACCGGTTCGTGGAAGTGGTGAAGGAAATCCAGAAGTTCTTCGGCGGATGAAAGAGTTGTCGTTGGCTATTGCCGGCTTCGGCAATGTGGCCGGCATCCCTGGTTTGGGTTAACTCTCATTTCGGAAGGCCCCACGAAAAACCGGAGCGCCCCGGCGGCCTCGCAGAAAATGGAACGACGAACGCCACCCGCGACCGGGCGGGAAAATTTTTCCGGGAAGACCGCAGATCACCGCAAACCCACCCAGGTTTGCCGCAGGAAAACCCCAGCCAGGACAGCCAAAGCGCCCGGCCGAGAGCCCGAAAAAAACAGGGCATAGGTTGGCCAGCTTCCCCGCCGTTAAGCCGACGGGTGGGTGTGGCGATCGGGTGCGATCGACCCCGCAGGAACTTGGGTCGGCGCCGGATGGCATTGCTCTCCGGAAAGCATTTGAGTATTAAGTTGCGGATGAACGCCAAACCTATGCTCCTCGCCGCCGGCTTTTTCCTGGCCGCCGGCCTGCTCCCAACGGCTCAATGCCAGCCGGCAGTTACGCCGCGGCAGCAGGCGAAAACCTTTGAGAAGAAAATCACCGTTCCCGCCCGGCTCGAGTATCTGTTGTCCCTGCCCACCGACTACGGCAAGTCGCGAAAAGCCTGGCCGCTCGTCCTTTTCCTTCACGGGTCGGGCGAGTCAGGCAACGACCTCAACAAAGTCAAAGTCCACGGCCCGCCAAACTCGTCGAACTCAACGGTCCCTTCCCGTTCATTCTGGTTTCACCGCAGAGTCCCGGGCGCGGCTGGAATCCCGAGGTGCTCAACGCGTTGCTGGATTCGGTGATCAAGGAGTATCACGTGGACAAAGACCGGGTCTATTTGACCGGCTTGAGCATGGGTGGCTTTGGCACCTGGGCGCTGGCCGCCGCGTTTCCGGGGAAGTTTGCCGCCCTCGCCCCCATTTGCGGGGGAGGCAGTCCCGCGGACGCCGCCAAGCTGGCTCGCCTTCCTATTTGGGTCTTCCACGGCGCGAAAGATAACACGGTGCCGCTCAAGCGTTCGGAGGAAATGGTGGAAGCCCTCAAAGCCGCAGGCGGCCATCCCAAGTTCACCGTATATCCTGACGCCGGCCACGACTCCTGGACGGCAACCTACGACAACCCCGAGTTTTACCAGTGGCTGCTGGCGCAAAAGCGGAGCCGCCCCTCCTCCTGAGCCAGTAGCCACGCAGGTCCTTGGTTTTCCTGGATTGGGTACGAGTTGGCAGTTGAGATCGGCGGCCAGCTCTTCCTGCCCGTGATCCGGTGGTCCGGACCCAAGCCCAGCCAGCTCCCAAAATGTTGGGCGCTCGGGAACTTCTCGGCGAAGCCCGGCCCCAGTTCGCACCTCAACACCAGCGCCGTCGGATGGGCGATGCCGGATACGGCGGTCAGGTCCACGCCCAGCCCGCAGAAACATTCCTCGTGCGCGTGGCGGCAGCGGGTTGGGTTTCCGGTTTTGCGGCTCGACAGCTTTGGGGTCGCGGAGTATGTAGGTCTTCATGGTGTTGGCTCTGCGGTCATCTCTGGTTGTCTGGGGCGTAAGTCCCACCACTTGTGGCTTGGCACCGCTGACACGGTGCAACCCACGCGCTTCCCGGAGAGCAGACACCGCTCCCGCTCCCAGCAAAAGCCATACTGACTAGCCCTATGAGCGCGCAGCCACAAAAGGAACGCCGTCCGTTGTTGCCGCTGTTTCTCCTGCATTTCGCGGCGGCTGGCGTTTGCTTCACCTTCTTTACAGTCGTTCCCATCGTCGGCTGTCTCATCCTCATGGCTATTGGAAACGATCCGGGAGGCCCGATGTTCTTTCCCATCTATGTCCTCGGCGTGCTCCTGTTTGCAGTCGTCATCACTGGCATCTTGGCCGGTGCAGCACTCTTGAGTGACCTGCTTCGTCGGCATTACCGAGTCCCTGTCTGGTTGCCACCGATTGCGGTTTTTCTGCTGGCGACGGGCATTACGTGGCTTTCATTCAGCGGTGCTCATGCGGCTGTTCCGCCGATTGCTGGAACTATCGCCGCCTTGGCGTTCATCATTCATTGGGCAGCGATTTCTACCGTCTGGTTTTTGCCACGCCTCTTGTTTCGCCTCTTTCGAGTTCAGAATGCACAACCATAGGGTTAACATCACTGGAACCAACGCCGGTTACGCCTGTCCGTTTCCGCTTCGGGCTTCCGGTTGGCGGGAGTCGTGGGCGGCGTGGCTCAGTTCTTGGTCGCCTCTGAGTGTATGTCGTCTTTCAGCAGCCCGCAAATCGCGCAGATAGATGATGCTCTAGCGGAGCTTGAGCCCAGAATGGACGAGTTCGGGCGCTCTCATGGCTTTGTTCTCACACGGTCGCATGAAGGCTCCTTCAATGTCCCGCGCCGGTCGTTACATCGGGAGGCGGCAGGGATTCGCCACGAGATTAGGTTGATTATCGCCTCCCCAATGCCGGAGCGGCTGGAACGAGGGTTTTATCCAGACATTCCATGCACGCTCTATATCGCGGCCTTCGACCGGTCGGCAGAGAGACATTTCCATGAGGCCGTCGCTGAGGCCGAGCCCTTCCGCTCACTGCGGGATTCTTTGGGCCGTCATCTCGCCAGTGCGCTTACTATGCTCGACGCTTGCACACCAGAGTTTATTGCTCATCATGGAGTCTGTGACCACAAGGGCTAACGCCCAAAGGATTGGAAGGGACTGAGGCGCGGAGTTGCGGTCGCCTTGTTTGAGCGTATGATCGCGCCGAACGTCCTATCCATCCGTGGTTGAACCCGCCCCGAAAACGCCTGCGGCGCACGGGGCAAGCTCGGGAAAGTTTTGGAAGTCGTCCCCCGCTCCTTGCCTTTTGCTTTTTGCTTTTTGTTTTGGTCTCTGCCTTAACCCGCGCCGCGGGCCTTCACCGTCACCGTTTCGGCGCTGCTCCCCGTGGTCCCGCCGTCCCCGGGCGCCGAAACGGATTCCCTCGCCCAGCGGGAGAGGGTAAGGGTGAGGGAGAAAATATCCGACGACTTGCAGCGTGCGAATCCATCGGGAGGTGCCGACCATTCTCCCTCACCTCAATCCTCTCTCGCTGGGAGAGGAGGTCGCTGCGTCCGCGTCTCAGCGAAGTCCGGGCGCGGGATCGAAGCGTGGTGCGGGACGATTTGCCAACCGGCGCCGAAACGGATTCCCTCGCCCAGCGGGAGAGGGCAAGGGTGAGGGAGAAAATGTCCGACGTCTAGCAGCGTGCGAATCCAACACGAGGTGCCGACCTTTCTCCCTCACCTCATTCCTCTCCCGCTGGAGAGGAGGCCGCTCCGTCCGCGGCTCGTACATTCGGGCGAAGTCACACCGCAGCAAACCCAATCGCCAACGGATTGAAAGGACCGGAGCGCCGCGGAGCGTTCTGCCAATCCGGGGTTAAACCCGCCCCATGCGAGCGGCTCGGTTTCGAATCGCGAGTCACGCGGGCGGGGTCGTTGATCCGGAACGTTTGGCTTTAGGCTGCATACAATGAAATTCACGGTGGCAGCCCTGTTCGGTCTGGGCGTGGTTGGCACCCTCGGCCCAAAGATCTCGGCCCCGACGCCGGCGACACTCGGGATTCAGGGCTATGCCGGGCTGACCATCACAGGCGCCGTGGGCAAGGTTTACGCGATCGAATACGTGGCCGACCGGGCTCAAACCAACGATCCAAGCGGCTGGGCGGATTGAGTGCAACCGCGGGCCACGAAACTTTTATTGCGCCAGGCGGAAGAACAAACTGCCGGGACCGACCGGAAGCGTGATCGGCGAAGGGCCGGGAACGTTGGTCCAGGTCGTCGGGCTCAGCCCGGGATTTGCCTGCAAGATTCCGTTCCCCGGCCACGTGATGATCACTGAATCGGTGGAACGGGAGATCGTGAGTGTGACACCCGGCATATCCGGAAGCGGCATGGAACTGGAAAATGCGCTGGTGCCCGCGCCAAAGTCATCCTTTGCGGTTTCACTCACGACCAGACTGGCGCCGATCGCGGGAATCGCCAGCGAGGAAATGTTGAAGCGGAACGTGTTGGTGGCGGGGTCGAGATCTTGCGGGCCATTGTCTTGGTAGGTGGCCAGCCAGGTCTTGCCTTGGCTATTGGTTGGACTCGTGGTCGGATCCGCGAGATAAATGGCAATCTCGGCCGGTGTCAGATTGTCCGCGCCCGGGCCGGAGACCGGCACCCAGCCCACCAACTCGGTCCGGGTGGTGGCATTGGAAATCACTGGCGTAATGGCGGCCAGATCACCCGTTCCCAGAAGCACGCCGTTGAAGCTGTTTTGCGGGTCGTCAAAGAAGTTCCCCGCATTCCCAAAAAATGAGTTGCGTTCGAACGTCAGGACCGTGGTGGGCCCGCCGAATCGAAACACATAATCGGAATGGTTGGCGATGAGGTTCGCTTCGAGGTCGTCGCGCACCCCGTCTCCGTCGGCGCCGATTTGCGCCGTCGTCCCCGCTGCGGCGTTAAAGAATCGTTCGTTGCCGAGGGGCGTGATCCCATCAATGCCGACGCCGAAGTAATTGCCCATGATTTTCAGGTTGAGCGAGACGCCAAAGATTTGAAACACTTCGACGTTCCCGGCGGGGAGCGCCTGGCGGATGCCGCCGACGACATTCCGCTCGTCAGCGTCCGCAATGCCGTTGGCGTCCGTGCCAAAAATCAAGTTATCGGCGCCGTCACCTTCAAACGCGTCGCCCTCGCTGAGGGCTTCGAATGCAGCCTGGGGAATGGCGCTGAGCCCGTCGGGCATTACTCCGATGAAATTGCCCGAGACGCGGCAGTTTTTCGATCCCGTTTCGATGATCACATTGATGTTTTGAGCCACGATAACATTGAACTCGGCCCGGTCGTTCACTCCGTCGCCATCGGTACCGATGATCTGCCCGCCGCCCGAGCCATCGACATCAATGCCAATCTCCCCTCCTGCCACCGTCGCCCCGTCCGGGTCAACGCCAATCCAACATCCCTGGATGGCGCCACCGACGACGCCCGGCTCGAACCCGATTCCGTAAATGACGCCGTTTGTGACCGACTCAAATGATTGGAGCAGGGAGAGGCCACGGACCTGGATATGGTTCCCGGCGAGGCTTAGCGCTCGCCCGGCTTCACCGCTCGGCACCGCGTTGCGGCAATCGAGCACAATCTTAAGCACGGCACTGTTGGGCGCGAGAATCGCGTTAGTATTGGCCCGGGCGCCGGGTTGCGAATAACCGTCCACGACAATATCCGAAGCCGTGAGGGCGGGAAAACCTGCGGCATTGGCAGGCCGCATGATATAATGCGGACCAGTGCCGGCCAGGTTGAAGCTGATGCGGTTGATCGCGCCCGCGATGGTGGCGACCTGGTTGCTCTCCGCCGGCGACAAGGCGCGGCCCAGCGTCCCGTTCTGGATGAGGATCGCCTCCGTCAGCGTCAATTCCGCGTCCGCAGTATCCTGGTTATTGGTGCTGTTGACGGTTACCTCGGTCGCCGCATAAACCAGCGCGCCCGGCCACAACAGGAGCGCGGTGACCAGGGCACGAAAGCTCGAACTGCATGACTTCATTGCGATCAATGGAATAAAACTTCCGCCGGCACAATCTGCTTGGCGATTTTCTCGCTCTTCCATGAGAATTTGCAGCCGGCATCAATGTCCTTCTCGAAGTATTCGACCTTGAGCACGTGCTCCCCAGCCGTTAATGACACACTGCCGGAGACCTCCTCCATCCCGTGCGCCCCGCCATTGTCCAGCACCGGTTTGCCGTCAATGAACAGCCGCGAGCCATCGTCCGACTCGAGGAAGAAATCATATTTACCTTCGGCCGGGACGCGGATGCTCCCGGTCCAACGGATGTAAAAGAAGTCCTTGAAATTGGTGCCAGGCCAGTTGTCCTGCGTGCTTTCGAAATTAATATTTTTGTCCACCCGTTTGAGATCGGGCGCCTTGCTCGCGGGAAAATCCAGAAAATCCTCCGTGCCTTCGGGGGTCTGATAGTATTCCGCCAAGAGTCCCGGCGCGCGGCCAGCGGACTTGTGAAAGAGCGCGGCGGCGGGCACCACGGCCTTCGTCAGACCGGCGGTTTCCCAAGACAGGATACAACCGGCTTCTTCCCCGGCATCGAAGAACTCGACCTTAAGTTCGTGGTCACCCGCTTTGAGTTGCGTCCGGCCGGAGCGTTCGCTCATCTCATGGAGCCCGGCATGGTCAACGACTTCTTTGCCATCCAGAAACAGCCGCGAGCCATCGTCCGACTCCAGGTAGAAGGTGTAGCCGCCGTCCTTTGGAATCCGAATAACGCCGGTCCAGCTCACGTAAAAATTATCCACGAGCTTCGTGCCGGGAAAGGCCTCCAGCGTGCTTGCGAAATTGATCTCCGGATCGACGCGTTCGACCGTCGGTGTCTGCGTCGCCGGAAGGCTTGGAAAATCCTGCAGGTCGTCTGGCATTTGATAATACCGTCCGACCAAACCGGATTCGAGGGCCTCGCCGGCGACCGCGGGGCCGGTCGCGAGGACGGCCGCGAGCAGCAGCATTGGGGCAGTGTTCAGGATCGCAGCATGGGTCGGTTGCATAGCGGTTTTATAGATTGTGCGCGGAGCCGACCCATTCGCGCGCAGTCGGCTTTCAGCACAAACAGCTGACACGAATCGCGCGGCCGGCGCAACAAGGTTTTGGCGCGATGGGATCCGCTACACGGCAGCCGATTTGCGATCGCGGCAGGCATTTCACTCCTTTGGCCAAAAGCCGAAGCGGCCCCCTCGCCCCTGCCCTGCGGGATCCCGATCCTCCCTTAACAATATCGGGGTCCGGGATCAGCGGACCATCGGCAGTGCAAAGTCAGGGCTTTGCACATGTCGGATGTAACCCTCAGCCTGTTGACAGCCGCCCTCGAGGCCGCGCATTCGGGTGACCATACCCTGAAGGGCATAGTACTTGTCCGGTGACTGACTGGCGTGCGCATAGCAGGCCGAGCGTTTCCGGGGTGCGGTGTTGGTAATATCAACGTAGTGCGTGGGACTGAACTGAACCGTGTCCTCTCCGTACGAGACTTCGTAATAATAGAGGGCAAACCGTTTACCCATGCGCCGCCAAGCCTCGTAGACCAGGAGCGACATGGCCCGGTGGTCCGCGTGGTTGTCGATCGGCCAGTGGGTGAAGACCACGTTGGGTCGCTCCGCCTCCAGCAAGCGATAAAACCTTTCGTAGTGGACTGGGTCCACGATTGCCTGACCGTCAATTTGTCCGGCAAACGCCGGCCGGGCGCCCAGGATGCCACACGCTTTCGTCGCTTCCGCGACGCGGACGGGGCCAGGGTCAACCGCCGGCTGGTCGGCCCCCTCGCCCTGGTTCAGATAGAGCAGAACCACTTCGTGCCCGAGGTCAGCGTAGCGGGCAACGGCGCCACCACAGCCGTATTCAGGATCACCGGGGTGCCCCCCGGTGACCACCACCTTGAGCTTGGTCGCGGGGAGAGTTTTGCCGGACGCAGGCTCGCTCGCGACGGTCGTCAGGGGCAACCCCAAGGCGACCGTCGTCCCGAGCAAGCTCGTCTGGCTCAGCATCGCGCGCCGGGAAATTGGTTTCATGGTTTCGTTGGGTAAGGAGCTCGCGTCCCACTCGCCCGGTTGGCTAATCGGGTCTGTCCAGCGCCAGCACATATCCGGCTTTAAGTTTCAAATCCGACTCCAACTGCATTAACTCGCGCAGACGTTCCCGGGGCTGGTCGAAGCGCCGGTTATCGCCGTAGAACAAGGCCCGTTGTCGCAAAGTTGCATTGCGCTCCTGGGGAGGGGACTGAAGATGAGGCAGCAGGTGGCACTCGGTTTCCTCGAAACTGCGCTTGATCTCGAGCGACTCGCCTTCGGGCAGTCGCCGCTTCGGGTCGTTGGACGGGTTCGCGCGTTCCTCGTTCACGGGAGCGGAGAATACACCTTCGCCCTGGCTTTGGCGACTCGCTGCAGGGGCACCGCACTGGCCGGAAACAAAAATCCGCGGCGCAACGCTTCCATTGGCGGTTCCTTCCGCCGAGTAAACCTGCTTCCAGAATCACCCCGCCCATACTTTCACCTTTGCGGTTGTGACGTCGGGAACCAGTCCCGGACGAGCGGGTCAAAAGGCCGGCGTCGTCCGGGCCAGATTCGTTGAACACCGATGGGTCGGGTTACCAAGCCGGTCACTGGTATCGAACCAGATGACCGGCCTTACCCCAAGGACGGCCTACTGCGTGGCCGCGCGATAAAACCGCGTCGTATGGCCAGCCTTGGACTGGGTAAAGTCCCACAGCCCGTCGGCCGGCGCTGTGTTGGTCGAAACGTTGATCCACACCGGCGTGGCCAGAGTGTCGGTCGCCTGAACGATGTACTGGGCAAATGGCGTTCCGCTAAAGCTAACGGTCACCGTATTATCGCCGTTGTCCTCAATCCCAATCGTGGTCGGCGTGCCCGGGATCGCATTTACCACCTGGGTCAAGTCGTTGAGGCTGCCCAAGAAGTTGCTGTCACCCGTGTACGCCACATGAACCGTGCTGCTGCCGGCAGGCAAATCAGCCGTGCTGAGACTGGCGACGCCAGCGATGAGTGCCACCGGGCTGCCCATCGGCACATTATTGGTGTAAAACTGCACGGTGCCGGTTGGCGGCGGCGAAGCGGGAGCCAACGGTGTAATCGTGGCGGTAAAAGTCACGACCGAGCCAATCAGCGACGGATTAGCCGAAGAAGCCAAGCCCGTGGCGGTTCCGATTTTACCAATGACAAAGTTACCCGCTGGGAGCGCGGTCAACGTGATGTAATTTACCGTGTCCGTCGGCACGAAATCCGCCGTCACTGCATAGCTGCCGGCACTGGTCTGCGTTGCCGCACCGCCAGTCAGGATGTTCGCCACTGCGCCCGCCACCGAGCTGACCGTGATCCCGACGGTGGCGGACTTTGCCGTCCCGTCATAGCTCACCGGCGAATTGTTCACCAACAACGTCGCCGTCGGCGTCGCCTTGCCGATGATAAAATTACCCGCGGCGAGCGCCGTCAGGGTGTTGTAATTGGCCGTGTCCGTCGGCACAAAGTCCGCCGTCACTGGATAACTGCCGGCACCGGTCTGCGTTGCCGCGCCCCCGGTCAGGATGTTAGCCACCGCGCCAGACACCGAGCTGGCCGTGATCCCGGCGGTGGCGGACTTCGGCGTCCCGTCATAGCTCTCAGGTGAATTGTTCACCAACAACGTCGCCGTCGGCGTCGCCTTGCCGATGACGAAGTTGCCCGCTGGGAGCGCGGTTAACGTGTTGTAATTGGCCGTGTCCGTCGGCACGAAGTCCGCCGTCAC
>JANXWY010000384.1 GCA_025350905.1 Verrucomicrobiota bacterium | reverse complement strand
CCTCCGCTTGCTTCGGACCCCGATGCCACCAACACAAGTGCCAATAGCCGGGTGCTGACCGTTCGACCGGGCTTGTTCAACCAAGGGCGTATTTGCTGGCTCCGCTTCGCTCCGCAGCAATACACCCTTTAATGTTAGGCCAGCACCGCGATGTATCCATTCCGTCCTAAATCCACAGCACACATGAAGCCCGGTCAGTATTGGGTGTTTCGCTTGCGACACGGTGGTTTTGCTTGCGGTGTGGTGATCGCCTTACGTCGCAAGGGAGATGCCATTGACCGACGAATCTTCCTGGCTGGACTGCTGGATTGGACGGGCAGCGCGCCTCCCACCAACCGGGAGATTGAGGGGCGCGGACTTAGAGAGCGAGGTTATGCTCACATCAAAGCTATCACTGAAAATGGTGGCGACATTCTTGGAGAGATCGCTCCGAGTTGGGGTTATCCCGCCGAGGTTGAGCCGATAGATTCCATTTCTACTTGGGGATTCGGAGTGGTCAGAGTTTATGGAGAGAAATATTTTGGAACACGAGCTGGCTAACACCTGAAGGAACGTAGTTAACCCGGAGCGCAGCGAAGGGTTAATTGCATTCCCGGGTTGAACGAATCCGCGGCCAAGGTACTGCCAGTCTCCCTACGCGGCTCCGGCTTTTTCGGCAGGACTCTCTTTGCGATTTGTTTTTCCGACCCCACTCCGGTCCGCTCTCCGTATGACGCTTGCCGGAGGGATTGGCGGCCAAGTTCTGGGCCGGCCGCTCGCCTTTCCTCGCCCAGCGGGAGAGGGTAAGGGTGAGGGAGAAAACGTCCGACGTCTTGCGGTGTGCGAATCCATCGGGAGGTTCCGGCCATTCTC
Organism: Verrucomicrobiota bacterium; assembly: GCA_025350905.1. GTDB lineage: Bacteria > Verrucomicrobiota > Verrucomicrobiia > Limisphaerales > JADLHS01 > JADLHS01. Next base: position 7,739 of record JANXWY010000384.1, on the reverse strand, counting down.
CCTCACCTCAATCCTCTCCCGCTGGGCGAGGAGGCCGCGCGCGCTGCGTCTCCGCGAAGTCCGGGCGCGGGATCGAAGTGTGGAGCAGGACGATTTGCCGATCGAAGCCGAAACGGTTTTGGTCGGAACGATCCAGGCCGACGATCAGGTCATCGGGCGAGGCAGTCATGTTTTTTCCTTTCCGGCTTCCCGCAGGCTTGACCCGGCGACGCCAATATAGAAGAGTCGTTCGGACACGAGCGACGCCCTCGGGAGTAGTCGTTAGCGGGTCAAGCCCCGCCCGGCGGGCCGGTCGATAAGCTCAAAGTCGTTACGACGACTGTTCGTTAGCAGACCTGACCCGCCGGGGCGGGAAAACCCAGCAACGGGATAACCACAAATGAACTGGCCAGACCATCCCAAGACCAGCGCGGATTGCACCGCGACGAAGTTATTCACCGGTGGCGCGGCGGGTGGTTCCTAACGGCCAACCGCCCCGCCGATGAATAACTTCGGATTACCTATATCACCTCGTTAGACGAACATGCAACCTCTGCTCGCAACGTCCTACGATGGGCTACACGAAGACCTCGCTGGATGGCACGTGATAGCGATTGTTTTGGCTGCTATCGCATTTGCGGTGTCTCGAACAACCAGAAAACGGCGTGCCCTTTGCGGGAAGCTCTCGCAGCGATTAGCTGCGTCTTTGTTCTGCCGCCAGCGTGCTTCGTCTTTCTTGCCTCAGCCGGAGGTGGCCCGATATCTCCAGAATGGCTGTGGCTCATACTGCTCTCGCTCGCATCCTGCGCTGGTGCAGTCTTTGCACTTTATTATTCGATTATTCGCTTTAGGGCATGTAAATCACAGGAATGAAGCATCCAACAAAAGCGCCTAACCGCTTCGCTCGGCAAACAGCCGGTTAGGGACGGTTCGTGCGGCCCTTGCACGCGGAACGCGTCCCCAACGGCAGTGACGGGAGTCGAACCCTAGACCGCTCGGAACTGAATGTATTCACTGGATACTCTCCTTCATCTGCTTCATTCGGATGGAGCGGATGCGTTGCGGCTGCACGTCGACCAGCCTCCGGTCATTGTCCTGGATGGCGAACCGCAGCCCCTCGAAGGACCGGCACTTACGACGGAGGATACCACGCAGCTTTTGCAGAGCATCACGAACACGCGGCAACGGCGAGACCTCCGCGAGCATGGGGTGGTGGAGTTCATTTTCCGCTTTCGCGGTCGCGCCAATTTTGTGGTTCGGGTCCGCGGGGAGGGCGAGAACGTCGGGCTGGAGATTCACTGAGGCGCGGCCGCCCAAAGGACATGGCGGAACGGAGGATGGATTCCGCGGCGCCGCCATCGGCTTGGTCGATCAAGAGCTTGGGAGAGAGCAAGTGGAGGTGCGGGTCAAAGTTGCGAGCGCGCTCAAATTCCTGATCTTAATCTTCAACTTAATCTTAATCTCCCAGGCCATTTCCAACCGGCGAGCCATCCAAACCAGAGTAAGATGAAGATTATGATTAGGATTAAGACCGAATCAAACCTGACCGCCGAATCCAGTCGCACCCTTCAAGCAAGCCCATCGAGACAGGGAAAATCGCCGTGACACCGAGTCACTCTGTGCTAACCTGCGCCACAAGATTTACGAAGTAAACCCATGGCCATCTCAACGACGGAATTAAAATCAGCCATCATTGCGTCTCTGAATTTACAGGACATCACGCCAGATAAGATTGACGACGATGCGCCGCTCTTCGGCGCGGGTCTGGGCCTGGATTCCATTGATGCGCTGGAGCTGGTCGTGATGCTGGAGAAGAATTACCGCATCGTCATCAAGGACATCGAGGAGGGCCGGCCCGCGTTCCAGTCGGTGCGCACGCTGGCGGCGTTCATCGAGGCCAAACAGGCTACCTAGTGGCCGCGCGTGACCCAGTCATCACCGGCATGGGCATCGTGGCCGCCCCCGGCCGCAATGTGACGGAGGTCTGGCAGGCCGTCGCCCACGGGACTTGCGGCCTGAAACCGTTGACGCTCTTTCCTTCCCCGCGCTACGGCCAAATCCCGGTCGGCGAAATTAAACAGGACTTGATCGAACTCGGCGCCCCGTTGCGCAGTTCACGCAGCGACAAACTCGCCTGGCTTGCCGCCCGGGATGCCCTGCGCGATGCCAAATTGAATCCAGCCGAAAACGCCGACCGCACCGGCATCCTGCTCGGCTGCTCGGTCGGCGGCTCGTTCGACAGCGAGCGTTTTCTCATCAATCTCATGAAGCGCGGCATCATGCGGCCGCGCCCCACCCGCTTTCATGAATGCGCCTCGGCGGTGGATCTGATTGCCGATTATTTTGGGCTCTTCGGGCCCGGCCTGGCGGTGGCCACGGCTTGTTCGTCCGGCGCGCTGGCCATTGCCGCCGCGGCGGAGTTGATTCAAACCGGCGAAGCCGACGTCATGCTGGCTGGCGGAACCGATTCCCTATCCCGCACCACGTGGAGCGGGTTTCATTCTTTGTTACTCGTGGATGCGGCCGGCTGCCGGCCCTTCGACGTGGCGCGCAGTGGCATGAGTTTTGGCGAAGGCGCGGCGGTGCTCGTCCTCGAAAGCGAAGGCAACGCCGTTAAACGCGGCGCGACCATCATCGCCCGCCTCTCCGGCTGGGGCGCGAGTTGCGACGCGCATCACGCCACGCAACCGCATCCGGAGGGCGCGGGCGCGCTGGCCGCGATGCAATCCGCCCTGCGACGCGCGAATTTGCCCGCCGCCGCCATTGATTACGTGAATGCGCACGGCACCGGCACGCGCGACAACGATCTCGCCGAAGCGAAGGCGTTGAAACAGTTATTCGGCGACCGCGTGCCGCCGTTTTCCAGCACCAAACGCATATTTGGCCACGCCCTGGCCGCCAGCGGCGCGTTGGAGGCCGTGGTTTGTATCGAGGCGCTCCGCCGGGGCCAACTCCCGCCCAATCCCGGATTTCGCGAAATGGATCCCGCCATCGGCCTGGCCCCGGTCACTGCCTTGCGCGCCGCAGCGCTGACACATGTGATGAGCAACTCGTTCGGGTTCGGGGGCAACAATGCCGCGTTGATTTTTTCCCAGCCCGACACCACTCCCCAGACGCGTTCGCTCCGCCCCATTTCGGTCAGCGTCATCGGCATTGGCATGACCGGACCGGGAAAAGTGATGCGGCGCGCGATTGAACCGCCGATGCCGCCGGCCGAACTCCCGGTTCACGCCTGCGGCTCCCTGGATACGTCGTCGCTCACCCCCAATCAGCGCCGGCGCCTGAGCCGTTTCATTCAGATGGCCCTGCTGGCGGCGCGCCGGTGTCCATCGCCGGCGGCCAATGACCGCGTGGCGGTGGCGCTGGGCACCGGTTTTGGTGCGATTGAGGAAGGTTCGATTTTGTTGGAGAACTGGATTGCCAAGGACGAGCGCGAGCCGATGCCCGCGCGTTTTCCCGGCTCGGTGCACAATGCCCCCGCGGCCCAAGTCGCGATCGAACTCGGCGCGCACCAGCTCAATTCCGCGCCCACGGCCGGGGAAATTTCTTTCGAGGGCGCCTTGTGGCAGGGATGGTGTCAGCTCGCCGGCGACGAGGCGGATTGTGCGCTGGTCGGGGCGGTGGACGAATTGAACAAATATCCGCTCGGCATTGGCAAACGGTGGGGATTCTGGACGGAGAAAACGCGACCCGGCGAAGGCGCGGTGGTCGCTCAGATCGTTGCGGATCGCAGCCGCCGAGGGAATGGGGCGGAATCACAACCAACCACCGAGGACCCGCCTCCTCACGTCGGCGGCTACCTGGCGCGGGTGACATCACTGCGCCTCGGCCGCTATCGTCGTCCGTTCGATACGACCCGAGAGGTCGAGTGGATCACGGCGGCCGTGGATTTGACGAATGTGGCGGCAATTTTCAGCGGCGCAAAAGGCTGGCCGGTGCTGGACGAGTATTTTGAATCGATCGTCAGCGCGCTCTCCGCCCGCGCCGGGCGGACCCTGGCGCACTTAACTTACAAACAAGACTGCGGCGAATTCGGGGCCGCCTCGGCGTTCGGTTTCGCGGCAGCCGTCGAGTGGGTCCGCCAAAACCAACACAGCGCTTTGCTCTACACGCTTTCCCCACGCGGCGGCAAAGCGATCTGTCTGCTCGAACCATGAGCCGCTACCGGATCAGCTTGCTCGTCGCCGCCCTGCTGTGCGTGCTGGAGGTGGCCCGCGGCCAACCCGCCCTTTGCTGGGCGATCCTCACGGCCTTGACCATCCTTGTGGGCCTCGGGGTGGCCTGGCCGCAGTTGAGTTTTTTCGGCCGCTTTATCTGCCGCAGCCAAAACTCTCGGCGGCAAGTCGCCCTGACCTTCGATGACGGCCCGGATGCCCGATCCACTCCGGCGCTCCTCGATTTGCTCCGCCAGGAAGGCGTGCCGGCGGCGTTCTTCTGCATCGGTCAACGCGTCAGCGGCGAACGCGAGCTGACGGCGCGCATCTGCCACGAAGGCCACTTGCTCGGCAACCACACTTACCATCACAGTAACTTCACAAACTTTTTTGGCCCGGGCCGTTTGCGCCAGGAGCTGCAAACCACGCAGGCCGTCATCACCGCCGCCGCTGGCACTGCCCCAACCTATTTCCGGCCGCCGATGGGGCTTTCCAATCCGTTTGTGTTTTACGTTGCCCGGAAACTGGGCTTGCAGGTCATCGGCTGGTCGATTCGCAGTCTCGACACCCGCATCACCGACCCGGAGCGCGTGACCCGGCGCGTCGTGGCGCGACTGTTGCCCGGCGCGATCATCTTGCTGCACGACGGCAAGATCCCCGCCGAACGTTTGGTGCTCACGGTAAAGTCCCTGCTGGTAAAACTGCGGGAACACGGTTACGAAGTGGTCCGCTTGGATAAATTATTGGCATGAAGCACTGGCGGATGATCATCGGGCTGCTGTTGACCGGCCTGCTCCGCGCCGCGGCCGGCGACGCCGACTTACAACCCGTGGCCAACCCGCGTCCCCTGCTCGATGAGCTGCAGCGCAAAATGAAGTCGCTGACGTCGGTCTATTTTGAATTCACCCAGGAACGGCAATTGAAACTGTTTGCCGAGCCGCTCAAGAGCGAAGGCGTCATGTTGATTGAGCCGCCCGATCAAATCCGCTGGGAAACCACCGCGCCGTATCAATCCATCTTGCTCGGGAACCGGAAATCCGTCGCGCAGTTTGAACGCACCGACGGGGAATGGCACAAGCTGAAGCTCGGCTTTCCGCAGCTGCTCAAGCGCGTGATGGAGCAAATGTCGTTGATGCATCAGGGCAAGCTCGACTCGCTCACCAATGACTTCACGGTTTCAGTCGCCACCGGCAGCGTGGTGGTGGTGACGCTGGTGCCGAAGGATGACAAGGTGCTTTCCCTGCTGGCTTCGCTCGAAATTCGGATGCCACCGGACTTTTCGGCCACGCAGGAAGTCGTGATGAACGAACCGGGCGGCGACCGGACCCGCATAATCTTCCACCGCGAAAAGCGCGACGTGAAAATTCTGCCGGGGGCGTTCGATCAAACCAAGCCGGTGGAGGTAGCGGCCATCAAAGCGGCGGTGGGTGATGGAAAATAATCTGCCGTGCCGCGCACTTCGCGAGGTTTTGGACTGCGGCGGGCCGCCGCCGCTTTCACGTCCCGGGTTCGAGATGAAAACGCGGCGGCGGGCCGCCACCGTCCGGGACGCGGGTGCGCTAGCTTGGCGCTTTTCTTTCGTCATGGTTCTGCTGCTGACGGGCTGCGTCACGCCGCCGCACCCACAAATCCAACGCGAGTCAAATTCCTTTCCCGCCGAGGCCCGCATCACGCAGCGCGGCGTCCTCACGGTGCTGGGCCGACAGTTCCCGCTCAATGGTTATCTCGCCCTCAGCGCCGCCGGCGGCCGACGACTCATCGTCACCGAGAATTTCGGCGGCGTCCTCGCGGATGTGCTCGTGAAGCCGGACGGCACGGTGCATGTCATGCGCTCCAGTCGGGCCTTCAAGTCGAACTGGATCCGCCGTTACCTCGCCGCCGATCTGGAATGCCTCTTCGGCACGGCAACGAAACCGGATTGTCCGGGGCAAAGACTTTCGCCCACGCATTTCCGGATGGAACGCCGTTGGTACCAACTCGATTTGCAGATCGTCGAAATCAAGCCCGGCCCGCAGGCGCCGGATTTGTTCGACACAACGAAGGCGGAGAAACCATGATGCCACGAATAAACATTCTGGTAGCGGTTGTCGCGCTGCGACAACCAGCGCCGCGTGCAGCGCATAGGCGTCAGGATAAATTCATGAGGGTTTCCCCAAAATGTTTGCGGGTGCGACGCTCGTACCGGCCATGATAATCCAATTGCCGCACGAAGCTGGCGTGGAGCGGTCGCTGCCAAGCTTCCAAACACAGGACCAAAAAGAAGTCGCCGATCAAACCCGCCCACTGGAGCAGGCTCGGCGGCGCCGGCGCCGCGGGCCCAAAGTTTGCGTTGGCCTCCGCGCACGTCTGCGCGAAGACGGTCACGAAAATCAGCCGGGCGTAAATCATGGCCTCCAATTGGGCCGCCGTGCCGTGCGGCACTTCGGTCAAGCGGAAGTGACTCTTCCAGGCCTTGAAGATCGTCTCGATGCGCCAGCGCAAACCATAGACCTGGGCCACGGTCTTGGCACTCCAGATTTTCCGCGACACGTTGGTCACGAAGATCGCCCAGCCCAGCAGCGCCAGGTGCCGGGCGCTGGGCCGCCAGCGTTGGTCGCGGTTTTGTTTGGCTTTGCGCCGCCGCTCCGCGGCGACGGCTTCGGGCAGTTTCACCGCCACCACGCGGACGGGCAGTTGCGCCTCGCCCAGCCACACTTCGCGGTCCAGGTGAACCTGGCGTCTGAGGGTGCCCAACAGATCCAGCGGTTGTCCGGTGCGGGCGTCGCGCAGGTTCGTGTCCAAGCGCAGCCGGCTCAAGAAGAACGCCCCGGCTTGCGCAATTTGCTGGAAGGTCGCGAGGACGAAATAGCCCAGATCGCGCAGCACCAGATCGCCCGCGCGCGCCACGGCGAGCACGTCCGGGGCGGCCGCCTGATCGTTGCGGTTGAAACCGCTCAAACTGAAGGAGACGAAGCGCTGCGCCTGCAGATCGTAGAGGGATTGAATTTTGAGCTGGCCGTGTGCGGCCCCGCATTGATTACGCGAGCCGGGAAAGGCGGTCGCCAGTTTGGGCGAAAGCTTGAGCGTGGTGCTGTCCTGAATGAGCACGCGCGGAAAAACGGCCAGCGCCGCCGAGGCAGCGGGGCGGGCGCGGGCGAGCCGGCGATGGAGCACCTGCGCCAGCACGGCTTGCAGGAACGCCACGGCGCGCGGGTTGATCCGCTCCCACAAGGCTTGTTTGGAGAGACACAACTGCCCGAGCACGCCGACGAGCACGGCCCAGCGGCGGAAGGACCCGACACTTTGACTGACCAGCAGCACGGTGGCTTGGACGAAGAGCAGCGGAGTGAGTTTGCGCGCCTTGCGCCGAAGGAAGCCGGTTTCCTTGGCGAGCACCAGCAGGGATTGCGGCTCCAGCCAGTCGGTGAGTCGGTTCAGCGCCGTGCAGAGGGCGATCGGCGGCTTGGGGTCGGCAACGCGGGCGTTGGTACGGGGACCTTTACGTTTGGTTCGAGTGTCATTCCGAAGATAAAAGACAGAATTCCTCCCAAGGAGCCAGAATTATCGTTAACTATTATTGCGCGGTTCGCCAAAATTATCCTGACGCCTATGCGCGTGCAGCGGCGC
>JANXWY010000380.1 GCA_025350905.1 Verrucomicrobiota bacterium | reverse complement strand
GGTCATTTCCCTGGCCAAGTGCTCGCCTTGCGAACGAAACTGCTCCAGAAAGCGCCGGTCGCGTGGGTTCATGTTCAACGATTCAGCTCTCATTGAGAACTGAATATATTGTAACGTTACTATATTGTCAATATACTAGTTTCTAATCACAATTTTGGCGGTTTGTGAATTCCCGGTGATCACTCTTGTCCAAGGCTGGTTCGTCTGGGGCCCGCGACACCGACCTTACCCCCCCAACAAGGTCGATTTTGATGCACTGGATACACATGGTGCCTCAATGGTAACTTAATTTCCGTCAAATCGACTCCTAACCAAGTGGATCGCAGATTCTATGCCTAATGACCTGTCTGCAATCTAAACACTTTGCGCCTGTCATCGGGGATTTTAGAGGCTGCAGGTTTGATGACTTTCTTTGGACCAATGCTAGGGCGCGCGGCGCGTTTTTGAATCAAAGACCGCAGTTGCGGGTTAATTGCACTACAAGTGAGGTGGTCGCGATTTGTTGTTGGTTTGATTCTTTTTTGCCGGTTTTCTGTTTTTCGTTTTCGACTCGGCGCACGACATCGCCCCCGCCGTTTATGTCATGGGCAACAGCATCAAAATCGCCAAAAAGCATTATGTGCGTGAGTTCACGAAAGAATGGAACGACAAGTTCTGGTCACTGAAACCGACCGCATGATGAATCCCCAAAACACAAGTGATTCAAGAAAGCCCCTCAAGTGGGACTTTTTTATACCGCAAATCGTTTTGTCAGAATTGTGTCAGAAGAAAACCCGGGGTTTTCGAGTTTTGCAATTTTTGGAAAACTCATAAAACCCTTGTAAAGATTGGCGGAAGGGGTGGGATTTGAACCCACGGTAGCCTTGCGACTACGTCTGATTTCGAGTCAGGTGCCTTCAACCACTCAGCCACCCTTCCGCTCGTTTATTTGCAACTAATTGAAGAACTCCGAATGCTCAAGCCTGATCCTTTGACTCTGGATTCTGCCGCGAGTTGCGGGCAGCGGAAACGATAGTAGTCTTCGGCTGCCAAACCTAGCAAGACCAGGCAGAATTTGCATCGTTAAATATGCTTCGCTACGTTTCAAGCGAAATATACTTTGCCCGAATCCGGGTCGGCGGCAAGCGGATTCGCCTTTCGCTCCGATCACCGAACGGCGCCAGAATTTTTGTTGCCGGAGCAGGAAAGTTTGGAGCTAGGAAATGAATCGTTACACCAAAAGTCGGTGTTACGCTATGGTTGCGGTGCGGTGTCGGTCAACCTCACGCGACCGTCAGGAAGCGGACCTTAATCGGTACAGAATCGGTGCAAACTTTCTGAGACTTCTCGGCCTGCTCAACAAAACATGGTGGGCGCTGCAGGATTCGAACCTGCGACCTACTCGGTGTAAACGAGTCGCTCTAACCAACTGAGCTAAGCGCCCGACCCGGGATAGGAGATTAGCAGAGGCGGGGTTTTCGACAACGGCGAACTTTCCCGCGGGCCGTGCTCAGTGTCCGGCGCGGGCCAGTTCCACCACCACGCCTTCGGTGGCCGCTTCCACCACCAAACTGGATTTCTGCTCCGCGACCAACTTGCGCGCGTGGGCCAGCATGCTGTCAATTTTGGCGTCGTCATGGTCCGGATCGTGGTGGAAAAGAAAAAGCTTCTTCACACCGGCTTTCATCGCGACCGCCACGACATCGTCCACGCAACCGTGGCCCCAGCCGATGTGATGTTCGTGCTCCGTGCGGTCGTATTGCGCGTCGAGGACGAGGACGTCGGCCCCGCGAATGAACTCCAGCATTTTTTCCTCCTGCGCCCGCGCGTACTCGAGGGAGGCATCTTTTCGCGTGGCCCGCACCTTGCCGTCCGGGTCGTACCGGCAATGGGTTTCATTGTCGGGAAAATACGCCAGCGAGCCATCGTCGGTGAACAGTCGGTAGCCCACGCAAATGCCCGGATGGTTGGCGAACCAGGCCCGGACGCGGACCGCCCCAACCAGAAACTCCAGGTCCTTGAGTTCCTCGACCTCGATGTTGCCGGGCAATTCGCCAAACGGGACTGGGAAATACGGGCTTTCCATCTGGCCCGTCAACACATTCACCAGGCCGCGGCGCGCGCCCTCGAAACCGAGGATGCGCATCCGGCAATGCGGCAAGTAAATCGGCGAAAAAAACGGCAACCCCTGGATGTGATCCCAATGCGTGTGGGAAAGCAGCAGGGTGAGATTGAGGGGCTGATCCTTGAACTCCACCATCAATTCGCGTCCGAACGGCCGTAGGCCGGTGCCGGCATCGAGAATGATGATCTCGCCCATAGCGCGGAAAGAAACGCACGCGGTATTGCCGCCATAACGGACCGTGGCCGGGCCGGGCGATGGAATCGAGCCGCGCACGCCCCAGAATTTGAGCCGCGCCGGCTCGGCTCCGGCGGCGTTCATCGCCCGGGCTGGGGGCGAGCCCGCCTTGGCTTCGTCACATAAGCGCGCAATCTTGGCCAGCAAATCGTAGGGTTTGATGGGCTTGGTCAGGTATTCGTCCGCGCCGGCCTCGCTCGCCGCCAACCGGTCGGAATCGTAATCGCGACCGGACGTAACGATGATCTTGGTGTGGCGCAGCGTGAAGTCGCTCCGAATATTCCGGCACACGAGAAAACCGTTGCTGCGCGGCATGAGGAGGTCGCACAATACGACTTCGGGGCGTTGCTGCCGCACAGCTTCGAGGCCGGCTTCGCCCTCGTCGGCTTCCAACACCTCCCAGCCTTCCATCTGCAGAATCTCGCCCATCACGTGGCGGTAATCGGCGTCATCGTCAATGATTAGGACCTTCTTCGGTGCAGGCATGGTGGTGGCTTAATGCCGGGTCACCCTACGCTAGGATGGCCGGAATAGGAAACCAAAAACGTGATTCGACAGCAACCGCTTGCCCTGGGAGCGCAAACCGGGCAAGTTCAATCCCACCAAAGCCAAAGCCCGTCAGCTCATGCCGCCAACCCACATTGTGACAACCGTAATCCCGGTTGCCAACTTATCGAACCGTGAGTTCCTGGAACGGTACGCGCGGCCCGGTTGCGTAGGGCTTTCCGGCGGGACGACGCTCGTGGACCGGGCGATCTGCCGGGCCGAGCGTCACTTGGACGAACTGGCCCGGTGGAGCGCCTGGTCCCACGCCTTCATTTTTGAGGGCGTGCGTGCCGACGGCCACCATTGGGTGATCGAGTCGGATTTGCAGATTCAGCGCAAACATATCCAGCTCGGCGTCCAGGAGAATCGGGTGACGAAATACCACGACGAAAAGCTTTACTCCACGCTCGCCGTTCTGGATTTCGGGCTGACCGAAGCCCAAGTGGGCGTCATCTTGCGCGAGGGCCTGGAACTCGTGGCCAACCGGACGCAATACTCGTTGCGCGAGCTCCTCGGCACCTTGCTGGCGTTGCGCCGACCGGCCCTGCGTGGGGAGGAAAACCTGCTCCACCGGAAAAGCTCCGTGTTTTGTTCCGCGCTCGTGCAATATTTATTTCGCAAGACGGGGCTTGATCTGACGCCAGGGGTGACCGACAAACACACCACGCCCGAGGACCTCGCGCGAACGACCCTGCCGCACGCGACTTATCTGCTCCAGCGTAAATTGGCGCCAGCTTCCACGGCGGGGCAGGACCGCGTGGCGAGAATCAAGGCGCGGTTGCAAAAAGTGAAGCGGCGAGTCGGCGGACGCTGAGCGTCATGGCGCCACAGTGTCCGCGGTGCCATCGGCCGGTTCCTGGGTGGCGTAAAACACCCCCAGATTGTGTTGGGCCGTCTTGTCGCCCTGGCGCGCGGCTCGGATGAACCATTTCACGGCTTCGGTCATGTTCTGCGCCACGCCGCGACCGGTCTGGTAGCACAAGCCCAAGTTGCACTGGGCCGGCCCGATCTCCTGCTGCGCGGCCGCCGTGTACCATTTGACGGCTTCTTCAAAATTTTGCTCGATCACCTGGCCCTGTTCATAGAACACGCCGAGGTTGAATTGGGCCTGGGGCTCACCACGTTCGGCGGCGGCATGATACCACTTCAGGGCTTCGGCGAAATTTTGGGGCACCCCCTCGCCGGTTTCGTAGAGCATCCCGAGATTGAATTGGGCCGCCGGGTCGCCTTGTTCGGCGGATTCCCGAAACCACCGCGCCGCCTCGCCATATTCCTGCGGCACGCCTTGGCCCATGAGAAAGCAAAACCCGAGATAACATTGCGCCACCGGATCGTTCTGGTCCGCCGCTTTGCGAAACCATTTTACCGCCGCCTGATAATCCTGCGGCACGCCTTGGCCGTTCTGAAGGGAGACCCCGAGATAGCTTTGGGCCTGCGCGTCGCCTTCCTCGGCGGCTTTGCGCATCTCGTCGATGGACGCCCACGATTTGCGATGGTTGGCCATGTCGTTCTGGGTGCAGTCGTCGTCTGCGGGCGGGACGTTTGCCAAACCCACGCCGCAGCAGGGAGAGTAGATTTCATCGGCGCAATTACAAGCCGGGAATTGGCCGGCGGGGCGGGTTTCAAACGCCGATGTCCTCGTGCCACAACTCCGGCCGGGCCGCAATGAAATCCCGCATGAGCTGGATGCATCGGGGATCGTTCAATACCTTGGCCGTCACGCCTTGCGCTCAGAGGTAAGCCTCCGGCCCTTGAAACGTGACGTTCTCGCCGATGACGAGGCGAGGGATCTTGTAGAGCAACACCGCCCCGCTGCACATCGGGCACGGCGAAAGCGTGGAATACAGCACGCATTGCCGGTAGATCGCGGCGGTTCTGCGGCCGGCGTTTTCCAGGCAATTCATCTCGGCATGATGAATCACGCTGCCCTGTTGCACCCGCTGGTTATGCCCGCGCCCGATGATCTGGCCCTCGTGCACCAGCACCGAGCCAATCGGGATGCCGCCGGCAGCCAGTCCTTTTTGCGCTTCGTCGATGGCCGCCTGCAGAAATGGATCCATAATAGAGTTTTCGGGCGATGAAATTCCAGCCGCACGCAAATCTGAGAAACCAGCCTAAACCGGAGGGAGGAAGCTTATCAAGCTATCGCAAGCCAGATGATGCCGTGCGAATGCGTCCGCTCCCCAGCCCGGACGCACGGTGATTTGGAATCAATCAAGTTTTACGGGCTGGTTGCGGCGTGTTTCATGATGAAGTCAACGATTGGAGTCGGGTCGGTCAAGCCGTGGGGATGATGCCCCACGCCGGATTTTGAAATCAGGAGAATGCTGCCGCCCAGTTGGCGGTAACGTTCGGCCACCACGCCGGTGTTCTCCGCCCAGGGCACGACGTCATCGGCGTCGCCATAAACGTGGAGCACCGGCACGTGGGCCGCGGCCAATGGTTTCAAGTTGTCGATGGGATTCTTGTCGTAAGCGACGGCTTCGACGTCCGATTTGAAATGGTAAGCCCGGAGGAGATTCTGCCATTCGGCTTCGCTCCCGTCGCCTTGGCCCAGGCGTTTGAGCTTGCCGCCGGGCCAGCTTTTAAAGTCGCACACCGCCGCGTCGGCGTAGAGACACGCGACCTGGTCGGGATTGGCCGCCGCCCAGTTGTAACAGTAAAGGCCGCCCCGACTCAGGCCGATGAGCGCGACTTTCTTCGCGAATCCGTATTTCCCGGTCAACTCCTGATAAAAACCGTTCCACTGGGTGACCGCTTCGGGACTGCCAAACAAATTGGGCACGCCGAGATAAGCCAGGTGAAATCCTTTGCCGAGCAGGGCGATGTCAGCGTTGGGGAAGGCGCCAAAAAATTCCCCGCGCCAGGCCCACGGTCTGCCGGGCAAGGCTTGCTTCGGCCGGACGACAATGGCCGGCTGGCCTTTGAACTCAAAATCGTAGCGCTCATATCCGTTCCATTCGCTCCTCTTGCCCGGAAACGGCGCCGTCAGTTGACGGATTTGAATTTCCAATTCGGCTGCCTTGATCGTGGCTTCGGCCAGTGGTAGGCCTTGGTTCATGCCCGGTCGTTGATGGCCCACATCCGTGAGCCAGGCATCTTTCGTCATTCGCTGCCGTTGTTGAATCAGCTTTAAGAGCGCTGGTCCGTTTGCATACTTCGCCAACATTGCGGCAGGATCGTCCGTGCCAGTCAAGTCCGGCGCGCCCAGGTGCAGCAGGATTTGTTTCGCGATGATCCAGTGCCCGGTTTCGTTGCAATGCACGCCGTCGCCCGCGAGAAAAAAATTGGGTTCACGCGCCCGTCGCTCAGCGAGATAGCGATTCATCGGCTCGTGCAAATCAACCACGTCCCAGCCCGCCGCGCGTTGCGCCAGCAGCCATTCGGAATAACGGTCGAGCGCGTTGGCGTAACCAGGATTGCCGCCTTTGACTTCGTCGAATGTCGGGGGCGTGACGTGCATGATTTTCGCTCCGGCGGCCACGACCCGTTCATGCAGCCGCTGAATGCCGTCTTGAAATTTTTGAAACCGTTCCTCGTCGAACGGCAAATAAATGCCGTCGTTCATCCCATAACAGGCGATGACCAGGTCCGGTTTGGTTTTGGCCAACACCCGCCCCAGGCGCTCATGCAAGTTGGGCCGGGGAAATTGTCCGCCGGCATGACCGACTTCGGAAAGGCCGGAGACCGTCTCGCTCGGCAGACCGAGGTCGAGAAATTCCAGATCCCGGTTCGGAAAACGGCTCGCATAGTAGGCCTCGATTATTTCTACATATTGGCCCGCATAGGTGATGCTGTCGCCGAGCAGGACGATGCGATGAACATTTTGCAGCTTCGAACCTGCGTCCACCCGTTCCGCGGCGGGGAGGGTCGGCGGCAGGCAGCTGAAGCAGAGGGCCAGCAGCGAGCAAGGAAACGGCAGGAGCATTTTCATTGGTTGGATGGAGAGTGGGTCAGTTTTTTGGTGTTGGATTGGACCTTCATTCGCGGGAAACCAATGCAAGAATGATTGCTGGATTTGCTCCTCAGGGCAAGGGCGAGAAACAAACTTTGAGCCCGGGCAACCGGTGCTCGTGCAGGCTGAACTCGGTCGTGGATTTCAACCCGCTCGGGATTTTCAAATCGGTGCTTTCCTTCCCGCATGGTTTCTTGTTACCAATCGCCAACAACTAACCATGAAAATTCTCCAATCCATTCTTGCGCTCGTGCTCGGGAGCCGCCTCGTTTCGATATCGTCGGCGCAAACCCCGAACGAAACCTCCCCGGTCATCGCGCCCGGTGCGAAACTTGAAAAACTCGCTGGCGACTTTCAGTTCACCGAAGGTCCGACGTGTGACCGGGACGGCAACATCTTTTTCACGGACCAACCCAACAACCGCATTATGAAGTGGAGCGTGGACGGCAAGCTCTCCACGTTCCTGAAGCCGGCCGGGCGCGCGAACGGGATGTTTTTCGATGCCCTCGGGAATCTCATCGCCTGCGCGGATGAAAAGGCCGAATTGTGGTCTATTGCTCCCGATGGCAAGCACACCGTGCTGGCGCACGAATACGAAGGTAAAATCATCAACTCCTCCAACGATGTCTGGGTGCGGCCCGATCAGGGACTGTATTTCACTGATCCTTTTTACAAGCGCGAATGGTGGGACTATGACAAGCCGCCGCAGGGAACGGAGCAGGTTTATTTCCTGAGCACCGACCGCAAGACGCTCAAGCGCGTGACCACCGATCTCGCCCAACCCAACGGCATCAGCGGCACGCCGGACGGCAAAACGCTGTTCGTCTCTGATATCAAAGCGGGCAAGACTTACGCTTACGACATCCAGGCCGAGGGCGCGCTGACGAACAAGCGATTGCGGTGCGCGCTCGGCTCCGACGGCATGACGCTCGACACCGCGGGCAACCTCTATCTCACCGGCAAAGGTGTGACGGTGTTCGATCAGGCTGGAAAGAAGATTGAACACATTGACGTGCCGGAATCTTGGACCGCCAACGTCAGCTTCGGTGGCAAGGATCACAAAACTCTTTTCATCACGGCCAGCAAGGGCCTCTACTCCATCCAAACCAAGTATCGCGGCGCGAATGCGGCGAAGTGAGCGGCCCCTGCGGTCTACACCGGCTTCCGTGTAACGGGGTTGATTGGATCGGACGAGCGAAGGCGTCGTGGAGCTGACGCAGAGTTGGAGGCGCAGACAGAAACTTGCTGCCATTTGAGTGACTCGGAGTTCATGGGAAATTGGGCTGGCGGGAATTAAGCAAGGGCTCGATTTTGTGATCGTGCGGTCAGGCTGACGGAGTAGTCGCAGGGATCAGCAGTGGTGGTGGCGGATCGGTTGGTGGCCCAGTGTCTTGAGTTGAAAAAATGCTTCAACGGGCAATGAGAACTTTTCTCTCCTCCCCGGGGGCGGTTCGCCTCGTGGCCGGACTTTGCCTCTTGCTGAGCGGTCGCGACGCCGTGGCGGGTACGGCGCTGTCCTTCGATGGAGTGGACGATTACGTCACCATCGGCAGTGGTTTGTTTCCCACCGTCACGAACACGTTCACGATCGAGGTGTGGGCCAATCCGACTGCCTCCCGGGCCTCAACGCCCGAAGCGGTTACAGGGATTTCCGGCATCGGCGGACAACGCTACGCCATTTTCCCGGATTATGGCCGGCAGGCATACGGCTCCGACGCCCACGCGGGCGCCGGGATTTCGATCGGGACGAACGGAGTCAGTGTCTTCGAGTTGACGGGTGATTACCTGCCGTCGCCTTTGGTGTTTACCAACAGTCTCGCGGGCTGGACGCACTTCGCGGTGACTTACTCCAACGGTCTGCCGCGCCTGTACGTCGGCGGCAACCTGGTGCGGACGGGGCTGGTCAGCGGACTGCTCGTGCATCCAAGCGCGAATCTCGGTGAACTGGGTTACGGCTACGGTTACTACCAAGGGACGCTCGACGAGGTGCGGGTGTGGAACGTCGCGCTGGACGAGACGACGCTTCAAAGCTGGCTGTCGCAGGAGGTGAATTCAAATCACCCGGCGTACGGGAACTTGATTGGCTACTGGCGGCTCAACGAAGGCCGGGACACCAATTCCATGGACTCCAGCACCTGGGGCCACTTCGCCACGCTCCTGAACGGCACCGCGTGGACGACACCCGGCGCGCCGATCAGCGGTTTGGATGATCCCATTGTGATCACGGACCCGGCGTCGGAGCTGGCGGATACGAGTGCGCTGCTGGCGGGCACGGTGAACCCGCAGGGCAACGCGACCACGGCGTGGTTTGAGTGGGGACCCTCCACCAATTTTGCGTTCGCCACGCCGCCGCAAGCCGTGGGCACCGTGGTCGCGGCCCTCGAGGTTTCCAACGTCATTACCAGCCTCGCACCGCTGAGCACCTATTATTTCCGCATTGCCGCCTCGAACAGTGTGGGGTTGTCCCGCGGAGTCAGGCGTCAGTTCAAAACTTTTGGGCCGCCTGGAATCGTCACTTGGACGGCATCAAACGTCACCGCTGGCAGCGTGATACTGCAGGGGAATGTAATTCCAAACGGCTATGCTACGTCGGCTTGGTTCGAATGGGGAATGACCACCAACTACGGAACTTCGACGCCGCTCCAGAGCGCCGGCAGCGGTCTGGAAAGTCTGGTCCTAACGCAGACGCTTGCGGGATTGCTGGGCGGTGAAGCGTATCATTATCGGATTGTCGCCACCAATGCCAGCGGGCCAGCGGCAGGCTTGGACCAATGGTTCGCGACTCCATGGTTGAGCAACACCTTCGTGCTGCAACCGTTCAGAGGCGGCGGAGTTTATTGGGGTGATTTCGATAACTCCGGTCGGTTGGACCTGCTGGGGCTGCCCAATGGCACCACCAGTTCGCCGCCGGTCTTGTGGCTCAATTGCACCAACACATTCGTTCCGCAGATTACGGCGCTCCCGTTCGGCGGTCCGGGTGTCGGAGTGGTCGGCGATCTCAACAACGACGGACTCTGCGATCTCGTGTGGAGTGCAGATTACTCGTTTCAGGGTTTTTTGAATGACGGCGCTGGTTTCCCGATAAGTCGGCCAAGCCTGCTAAATGTCTATCACGGCATGCATTCCGGGGCGTTGGGCGACTTCGACAACGACGGTGATTTGGACCTCGTCATGACCGGCCAGGACTGGGGCGGGAGCAGTTATGTGCCAGTGACGGGCCTCTACCGCAATGATGGCGGGCAGTTCACAGCCCTCGCGACAACCTTGCCGCCGGTGTTGAACGGCACCGTTGCTTGGGGCGATTACGACAATGATGGCCAGCTTGACATCCTGCTCGCTGGCGAAACGTCCACGGGCCGGGTCGCGCAGATCTATCACAACAACAGCGGCGTCTTCACCAACATCGGGGCAGGTTTGCGCGGAGTCAGCTACTCTTCCGCGGCGTGGGGCGATTACGACGGCGATGGC
>JANXWY010000374.1 GCA_025350905.1 Verrucomicrobiota bacterium | reverse complement strand
GCGTTTGCGCGGGGACGTCTCGCTTTGCCCGCTGTCCTCCAAACCGCTGGAAAACCACCGCCTTGGCCAGCTAAGCTCAACCTGCAATCAATAGCCCTTTCGACTCCATCACGCGCCCAACTACTTTGTCAATGGCCGTGGCGGCGCGCGGATGCCCGCAATCGATCGGCTGCGAGCGTTCAGGTTTCTTGAATTAAGGATTGGCAACCGGGCAAAGCGGCGTATCGTTGCCCCGAACTTTTTCATAATAAAACTATGGCCCGAACCGAACGACACAAGATCCACAACCGCGAAGCGATTGCCGACATGCCCGAATGGATGAAGGAAAAAAACTGTCCGCACAAAAAGAAATACATGGCGGGCAAACGCATCCAGCCAAAAAATCTGACGGGCAAGGAAAAGCTCACCTACATCGTGGATGAGTGCTTCCTCGCCTACAATTCCGCGCGCCTCAAGGAAGCCTGCCAGCTCTTCACCGACCGCATGCTCGACCCCGATGTCACCATCGGCATGAGCATCTCCGGGGCGCTCACGCCCGCGGGCCTCGGTTGCTCGAGCATCATCCCGCTCATCAAGGCGGGATTCGTGGATTGGATTGTCTCCACCGGCGCGAATCTGTATCACGATCTGCACTTCGCGCTGAATTACCCCGTCCACAGCGGCAGCTTCAAATTCGACGACACCGACCTCCGCGACAACGACCTCGTCCGCATCTACGACGTGGTGATTCCCTATTCCGACGGGCTGATGGCTACGGATGAATTACTCCGCGAGCTGTTTTGCCGGCCGGAGTTTCAAAAGGAGATGGGCACGGCCGAATTGCATCATCTCATCGGCAAGTACGCCGCCGAATGGGAGCGCAAGAACAAGCTCAAGGACGTGTCGGTGATGGCGGCGGCGTATCGCGCGGGCGTGCCGTGCTATACCAGTTCGCCGGGCGACTCCACCATCGGCATGAATGTCGCAGGCGTGGAATTGCGCGGCAGCAAGCTCCGCATGAACCCGTCGATTGATGTGAATGAAACCACGGCCATCGTGCTCGCCGCCAAACGCAACGGCGGCCGCAGCGGCGTGGTGCTCTGGGGCGGCGGGAGTCCAAAAAATTTCACGCTCCAGACCGAACCCCAGATTCAGGAAGTCCTCCGCATGAAGGAAGTCGGTCAGGATTTCTTCATCCAGGTCACCGACGCCCGCCCCGACACCGGCGGCCTAAGTGGCGCGACCCCGGGCGAAGCGGTGAGCTGGGGCAAGGTGGATCCGAACCGCCTGCCTGACGCCGTCGTTTGCTACACGGACACGACCATTGCCATGCCCATCCTGACGCACTATGCGCTGGCGAAACATAAACCGCGCAAGTTAAAACGCCTCTACGATGAACGCGGCAAAATCATGAAGGCCCTGACGAAGGAATACTTCGTTCATAACAAGGTCAAGATGCTGGATGGCAGCGAGCCGGTGTACTGATTGGCGATTGGCGACTCTTGAATTGCGCCCGGGCCGGAAGCAACTCCGGCCCGTTTTTTTGCACCTCGGCAATCTGAGACCAGTCCACACAACCTTTTGTTGCATATGCCACAAAAGGTTGTCCGGGCAGCTTCAGTGGTTTCATGGTGCTAGCCTCGCGTTGAAAGCGCTGATTTTGATTAAAGCGGATACTGCCGACCGCGGGCGAATAATTCCCCTGCGGCCGTTCGGAAACGGGGCGGGCCGCGCCGGGAGGCCGGGCGGCCATTGAATAGCTCGGGAACACCAGGCCCCCCGTCACCCTCCGTAGCCGGACCGATCAGTCCCGCAAAACGTGACAGGTGTAGCCGCCGGGATTTTTCACCAGATACTTCTGGTGATAGTCCTCGGCGGAATAGAATTTCGAAGCCGCCGTGATCTCGGTGGTGATCGGGCGGTTGAACTTCTTCGCCTGCTCCAACTTTGCCTTGACGGCTTCAGCGGTTTTTTTCTGCGCTTCGCTGGTGTAGAAAATCGCCGAGCGATATTGCGTGCCCACGTCGTTATGCTGCCGGTTCAGCGTCGTCGGATCGTGCATGCGAAAGAAATAACCGAGCAATCCTTCGTAACTGAGCCGCGCCGGATCAAATACCACTTCGATCGCCTCAGCATGACCGGTGGTGCCGGTGCAAACTTCCTTGTAGGTCGGATCCGCGGTCTTGCCGCCGCTATAGCCCACCGTCGTTTTGAGGACGCCCGGCAGCTGGCGGATGATTTCTTCCATGCCCCAGAAGCAGCCGCCCGCCAGAATCGCCGTCTCCGAGGACGGGGCTTTGATCAGGCCCGCCGCCACGAACGGCTCCAGCAATTTGCCGTAACCGGCTTGCGCCATCTCGGCCACGGGAATGAACTTCAACGACGCCGAGTTGATGCAGTACCGCATCCCGCCCTTGTCGCGCGGGCCGTCGTCGAACAAGTGGCCGAGATGTGAATCGGCGGTCTTCGAGCGCACTTCGGTTCGCACGGAACCAAAACTCGTATCTTTTTTCTCGGCAATCTCGGTGCCTTTGAGCGGCTGCGTGAAACTCGGCCAGCCGGTGCCGGAATCAAACTTGTCCAGCGAACTGAACAGAGGTTCGCCGGAAACGACATCCACGTAAATGCCGGGCTTGTGATTGTCCCAGTAGGCATTACGAAAGGGCGGCTCGGTACCGCACTGTTGCGTGACCGCGAACTGCTCGGCCGACAATTTCTTCTTCAACAGGTCTGCATCCGGTTTCTGAAAATCATTCATGGTTGCTTGCGTGTTCGTTGTTACGGCGTTTGCAGCGGCTGCCTTCGCGCTGTGCACCAACGCAACCGCGCCGCAGGCTAATCCTAACGCCACGGCTATTCCGGCAATTTTGACCGAGTTCATATGCGTTCGACGATTTATTAGAGCTTACGTTCAAGACTCAGGGCGGACAATCATTTGTTCCCGACCCGAGTAGGTGTCGGCTTCGCCCACTGAACCCTTACATTCTGGTTCAGTTTTATCGCCGAGTCAAAACCGCTCGACCTCGCTGATCTTCGCCAATTGAAAGGAAAGCCAAATTCTTGGTAGCAGCCGACGTGAGGAGGCTCAATTTTCTCGGTGGCGGTAGACCCTTCGGTGAAAAGCCAGCGCCTCTTTCCGTCGGCTGCTACTTGTTGAACCAGCGCAAAGGCTCGCAGCGTCAAGATCGCGATTTGGAGTAAGGATCAGGAAGCGAAGTTACTTCGCCGCGGAGCGCCAGACCCAATCCCCCAAGTCCCCCGGTGCGCTGGTGCCGTCCTTGGACTCAACGACCGTGCCGCCGTCGTCCTTTTCGTTCCAACCAACCGAATAGAGGAGAAAACTGCCGTCGTCGGTACGGCGGTATTTGAGTGGTTGGCCGTTGATGAGGTCGTGCGGAATTTTAGCGATGAACTGCGGCACGAGGGCAGCGAGCGTTTCGGGGTAAGCTCCACGCAGCCGATGGCAGCGCTCCAGCCCGCAGGCGACGAGCGCCTGATCCGCCTTGGTTTGGTTCTGCGCGAGGATCGAAGCGGCGCGGAGAAAGTGAGGGACGGCACGGCTGGCGAGCAACGTGTACGGGCTCGGATGATTGGCTAACCGCTCGACTTCGCGCAAGGCCGCCGCCGCTTTCGCTGGGGCGACTAACCGTTGGTCCGCCTCGATGATTGCCACCGTAAATTGTTCGGCCCGCGCGATGGCCACCAGGTTTTGGAACACCCAGCCACGGGGGGCGAACTTCAGCAGCAGGTACGCCGGGTCGGTGTGTTGCTGCCACCAACTTGAGTTCGGTTTGTCGTACCAGCGCATCTCAAAAATTTCAGCAAACTCATTCGCCGGGATGACTTGCAGCGTCTGGCACATCGCCGCCCGTTCGCGGCGAAAGCCAGCTTGGACCCGCGGCAGCAGTTCAATCTCACCCAGCTGTTGCTGCAGCGCGACGAGCTCCGGTTCGCGCCACGCCTGCAAACGCAAACCATCGGTGAGCGTTTCCACGTATAGACCGGTAACCGCGACGTCGATCATGGCCGCCACCAGCGTGACGGGTTTCCCGGACAGCAGTCGACGCAGTTCGTTGATCAAGGTCAGTTCCTGCAAGGCCGCCGCGGGTTGCCCCAACAGGAGATGACATTGCGCCCGCTGAGCGAAGGCTTGCGCGAGGACCCGGATGCAAACGTAATTAGGGGCCGGCTGGGAAAAAGGCCGTTGCGCGTCCCCGCCCTGACTCGCCTGACTCATCTGCGGACGCTTGAGCGCGGCGCGAAGGAGGTCAAAGTCCGGTTGAAACCGATCGCTCCAGGCGAGGTAGTCGGCGGCGGCGTAGGCCGGTTCGCGATCCCGGAAAACCCGAAACGAATTGCTGCCGGCGCTTTCGGCGCGCCATCCGAATCCCGCATTGGCGAAACCGGGGCCCAGTTCGCGAGGGAAGAAATCCGCCACCGTCTTGAGATCCAGCGGACATTCTGCCAGCACCATTACCTGCAGAGGTTTGGCGTCCGGGAGGGTACCGGCCACAAACGTATAGAGCTGGGCGCCCTTTGCGCGCAACTCGGGCACCGCCTCCAGGCGTGGACGAATGGCGTTGCGGGTCAGGGCCAGCAGACGCGCGCGCGCCTCAGGCTCTATGCGCACGGTGCCGTCGGCCGGATCCTTGAGGGTGATTCGCCCGATGCCAAGCTGTGCGTCTTCGATCCAAATGAGACCGTATGTGTCCAAGAGCGCAAACAAGGCCCGGCGCGCCGTCAGATTTTCCCAGCGAAAGGAGATATTGGGCTGAGTGCGAATCTGACCTTGCTCGTCCGGCTGACCGTAACCGACCTTGGGATCCAGGATGTAGTTCAGCCCCTCCTGTCGCGCGAGATTTTCAATCGCCGTGGTCAATGGGACATCCTCGAATTGGATCAGTGGCAGAATTGGGGACGGTGACCCGAGGGATTTCGCCCCGGTTTCATTGGTGTCAACGAGGGACAGCACCTGACAATTGTAATGCAGTACCAGATCGGCGTTTTTCAGCTCGTCCGGACCGATTGCGGTCACCACCGTCACTTCAGCCACGGCGTTCGAACGTCGTCGGTTCACGAACTCCGCGAAAGGGGGGAGGTTTAACCGCGCGAGCAGTTCGTTCGTGCCACGGCCGCCCCCGAACCACTCCGCCATTTTCGGGGCTTTAAGAATGTTCTCCGCATCCGGGACGGGAACGGGAGCGTACGCAGCCCAATCCACCATTTCGCCCTTGGCGGCCAGCTCGCGCTTGCATTCCGCCCACGCGCGGCGGCCCCGCCAGTTTTCTTCGGTGTAAATCGCGGCCACAAATGTGGCCCCGCAAGCCAGCGCGACCAGTGCATTGCGCATTCGCCGCCAGTTTAATACCCAGCGTAAACCGCGGGCTGGAAATCCGCGGCGCGCTGTGTCGTTCAGGGTTTCACTCATAAATCAGATCAACTGGACGAAGCCTAAATTGTAATCCATCGGCCGCTCGCTTCGCTGCGAGGGCGCGGCGCGGCGGGAATACGTGGTTCCATGATCTTGGCTTCCGTCGCGCCGGACAATTCGGCGATCAACCGGTTTTGCTCCCGAAACATGAGCCGCAGACCCGCCGCTTGGGTGGTCGTTTCTGCGGACGCCACCGGGCGATCCGCTGTCAGGTTGGCGTTGGCAATCAGGAGGAATGCCCAACTGGTTGCCAACCCCGCCCAAACGCGCCGCGCCGGCCAGATCAGTTCACGCCACAGAGTCAGCGTTGCGCGGAGCGGCAGCCCTTCGGCTCGCGTCACAGGCGGCACCCCCATCTGGGCGATTAATTCACGCCGGATTTGGGTCAACTTCGCATCGGCGGAGTGGTGACGTTGCAGCAGGATTTCACGCGGGGTTTTCATCTTGTTTGTTCCTCCAAAAGTTTGCGCAGCGCGCGTTTGGCGTAATGCATCCGGGATTTGACGGTGCCAATCTGGGTGTCGGTGATGCGGGCGATTTCTTCCAACGGGAAATCTTCGAGGTAGTGCAGCAGCAGCACGGAACGCTGGGGCAACGGAAGTTCATGCAGCAATTGCATGAAGTCCGCCTCCTGTTCAGCGCGAATGAGCAATTCCTGCGGGTCGGCGGCGAACTCTCCGGGCTGATCCGCCAGTTCCGCGCGGACCGCTGCCATGCGATCCCGCGACCGCCAGAGCTGGATGCATTTTTGGTGCGCGATGCCGAACAGCCAACTGCCGAACCGGGCGTCGTCCCGGAGGCTTGCCAGGTGTCGGACGGCGGCAATGAAGGTTTCCTGGACAAGGTCCAGACTCGCCTGCTCGTCGCGCACCAGTTCAAAAGTATAGGCATACAATGGCAACTGGTAGCGGCGCAGCAGCGCCTCCCAGGCCCCGGCATCTCCGGCCCGGGCCTGGCGCACGGACAATTGTTCGTCGTCAGCCACTCCCAGCATTTACAACCAGGAGAATGCGGGAAGCGAGCAAAGGTTCAACGCGGGGGAGGGAATTTCTGCAAATCCTCGTAGCAGCCGAGGTAACGAGGCTCTCACCATGTCCGGCCTCTGACCTCAGCCTTCAGTTCGAGCCTCCTCACGTCGGCTGCTACGTTTCAAACCGGCCCTCAGGCTCGAAGGATTAAGATTACGATTAAGAGTACGCCCAGGAAGCGGAGTCACTTTGCCGGATAGCGCCAGACCCAGTCGCCTTCCTCGGCGTTCACATTTTTGCCACTTTTCGAAAAGACAATTTCCCCGCCATCGTCCTTGGCGTTCCAGCCAATCGAATAAATGACATAGCCACCTTCGGGCGTGGTGCGGTAACGGAGCGGTTGGCCGTCCATTACATCGTTGGGAATTGCGGCGATAAAACGAGGCACGAGCGCCTCAAGCTTTAAGGGAAGTTTCCCATTCGCCAGCCGGTTGCGCTCCAAGCCACAGGCGACTCGAGTGGCGTCCACAAAAGTTTGCATGCGCGCCGCTTTCAAGATGGCTTGGGCTAGACTGGGGAAAAGCATGGCCGCGAAAACTTGGTAAGGATGGAATCGTCCGTTAACTAAAGCGGCGGTCTCCAGGTTCAATCGCTGGATGGATTTGGGGAAGACGCGATGGGCGTTCTCGTTCACACAGGCCAGGGACAAATCCTGATGCATTCGGGAAATCGTAAGCATGTTTTGATAGAACCAACCACCGGGCATTAAAATAGCGCCGGGCATGGACGAACCGTCGCCTTCATGTCTGGTCCATTCTTTCTCTATGTCAACCTGAAAGCCCTGCCGGCGGAGGTAATCCAGGACGCTCACCGCCATTGCCCGTTCCCCGTGCATCCCATGTTTGTATTCGGCGAGCAAGTCCACCGAGGCCAGATAATTTTCCAGCTCGGTCAGTTGCGCATCGGTCCAAGCCTGCCGCGCCAGCCCTTCGCGCACGACTTGCAGATTGAGCGACAGCGTCGCGATCCGGACGAGCTGATCGATAAGGAAGGGTTCGTCCCTCATCGCGTCGGAGATACGAAAACCCAGCTTCAAATCGGCAAACGCATCCACCGACCTTCCCGCTTCCAATTCTGCGGTCGCCCGGACGTGGGTCAGCACCGTGAAAATTTTCATGAACGAGAGATGCGGCAGCAGGATGCCCGAAGCCGGCTTGTAATCATACTCAATGGGAAAGCGGGCCAGCGGACGGGACGCGGCGGCTTCGCGAAGCTCCTTCAGTTCCGGATCAAATTTGCCGAGCGCCGTCAGAATGTCCACCGCTGCCGTGCCCGATGTGGCGGGCGGCGGATAATTCGTGTTGCCGCGATAAAACGCCCGACAGGTTTCCAGATCAGCCAGGGTTCCCGTTTCCATACTTCCCAGCGACAGCTGATTCGTTGACTTCGAACCACCGCCCAGTTCAGCGCTTACGCTCCGGAGCCGATCAAACACGTTCGTGTCGCGCCACACCACCCGACCATCCACACGAGTGTAATCTAGCAATGGCTTGAGCAATGGTGTCATGGCAAAATTCTGTGCGTCCGGCACCGGGGGCGGTACGAGTTCGGCTAGGGAAAATCTTTCCCCTCGGGCTTCGCCCGCGCGCTTGTGCTGTTCCCAAACATGATGCCCTCGCCAGTTTTCTTCGGCGTAAAATAAGGCGATCAATGTAGTCACGCACGCAAGGACGAAGAATCTCCGTTGGAGTAAGCAACTGAAGATGCGGCGAATGGTCGGAATCCATGCGAGAATGAAACAAACAAGCGAAACCCCAAAACTGAGCAAGGCAAGCAGATTGATCAATTGAAGGCCGGATGGGGCTCCATTTGAACGCATTGAAGGCCATTCTTCTGAATCTGCCTTGAGGAATAGTGTCGGAACACTGACATACAAAAGAGCGATGAATATTGGGATCAACAGCGTCAGCCCAAAGAAGAAAGCACGCGGATCATTCCAGGCCGTGGTCAAAAAAAAATTCAATTTTGGTTTCACAATGGTCAGGCCGAGGAAGATTCGCGGTATCGGTCACTGCGCGGCCGGGATGGGACGGTTTTGGGTTGTTCGGCTTCGCGCGGGGCGGGTCGTCCGACCAGTTCGGCCAGCAACAGCCTCTGTTGGCGCAGGACTATAAGCATTTCCGGCGAGGGGGGCACTGTTTGCCGGGCGGCCACTTCCGTGTGATCACGAGATGTAAGCTGCAATGTGAGAATTACCACCCACACGGCAGCGAGACCGGCCCAGGCTTTGGGGTGAGGACTGAAAAGGGTTGAGAGTTGATGGATGAGGGTTGAGAGCAGACTCGGCCGAGCATTGCGGGCTAAAGGCCGGCCGGCGGCCGCGCGCGCGGCGGACAGAATTTCGTTCCGCCATCCCGCGGGGACTTCGCGCGGCTGCTGGTGGCGAAGGCGCTGTTCAAATTGTTCTTCGGAATTCATTTGATCTCTTCGTAAAGGGGACGCAACCGGGCCCGCAATTTGTCTAACCCATAACGATAGCGGCTGGCGGCGGTGTTCGGCGGGATTTCCAGCGCAGCGGCGATTTCCTCAAAGGTCAGACCTGCCCACAGTTTCAGGTGCACCACGGCGCGCTGGTCCGGGGGGAGTGCGCTGAGCGCGGCGGACAGATCGGTGCGAAAGGCGGTTTCATCGGGATCGCTCGTCGGGGCGAACGCGGAGATTTGTTCCGTGCCGAATTGCGCATGATGCCGGCTCCGTGCGCCACGGCGCCGCATGAGATCAATGGCCGCATTGTGGGCGAGACGCAGAAGAAAGGCGAGTTCGTCGCGGGCGGAGCGGAGCAGACCGGGCTGGCGGGCGAGCTTGATGAAAATTTCCTGGAGGACATCGCGCGTGTCGTTTTCGTCGCGGGTAAAATTCAAAAGGAACGCGAACAACGCCGAAGCGTGTTCGTCGTACAGCCTTTCGATTTCGGACGGCATCTGAGTTCCTGGTGATACGACGCGCGCCGCCGGTAATTTTGTCTAGCGCAGAATGGAACGCCTCCGGGCGGCCGGACTCCAGCTTGGTCGCGCACAAATTCAGCCGGTGGTAGGGTTGGCGCGCTGCGCCGACCACCGGCCCCGTAAAGGGGCGTGGCCCCCACGGGGCTTTACGCCCGTGCAGGGCCGGAATTATTTCAGGGCGTATTCACGGTCTCCCGCAAAGTCGTTGCACCGCTGCACGCGGCGCGGGTCGTCGCAGCGCGACGACCCTACCCGATTGGTAGGCGGCCGCGGCCCTCCTCACAATCCTGTTGGATGATCCAGAAACGTCCAAGGCACGAGGAACTTTTTGGAAAGATGCGCGGCAAGCGCCTTCACCCCGAAGGTCTCCGTGGCGTAGTGACCGCCGTAGAGGACATTCAGACCAAGCTCCTCCGCCAGCGCATAAGTCCAATGCGGGCCCTCGCCGGTGATGAACGTGTCCACCCCTCCTGCCGCGGCGATTTTCAGATCGCCGCCGGCCCCGCCGGTCACGATGCCGATGCGCCGGCAGAGCTTCGGGCCGCCGGGAAGCACCCGAGGCGGGCTGCCGGTGGCGCGCGCGAGGCGGGCGACCAGTTCATCCCGGGAAAGATTCATGGCGGTTTGGAATCCAATGGTCTGTCCGTGGCTGGCGAAGAATGGGCGCAATTTCTTGAAACCGAGCGCGGCGCTGAGTTGGGCGTTGTTGCCGAGCTTGGGATGCGCGTCGAGCGGCAGGTGCGAACTGTAAACCGCAAGATTGTTTTCGATCAACGTACGGATGAGTTCGTATTTTCGGCCCGTCCAAGGATGCGTGGGTGACCAGAACAAGCCGTGATGGACAATCAGCAAATCCGCCTTCGCCGCGATGGCGAGGCGCACCGTCGCAAGGCTGGCGTCCACGGTCGCGGCGATGCACGTGACGGTGCCGGAGTTTTCCACCTGCAAGCCATTCACGGCGCCGTCGTAATCGCCGATCGCGGCGGTGCGGAGCAGGCCGTCGCAATGTTTAACGAGGGCGGCGAGGGCGGCTTTCGCTTTCATTGGTAGGAGACGACGTGAGGAGTCTCTAACTTGGTCTTTTGTTTCCATGCAACGGTGGACGCGTGACGTTGCCGGCGTCCGGCTGCTGCAGCTTGCCATGAATCCGCCAGAACTTCGGCCAGAAATCTTCAGCCACCGGATTCATTTTCGGATAGCCAGGAATGATACAACCGGTGTAAGGCCATGATTCTGTTTCCGCGATCAGCCCGGTCCGCGACGGATTGGCCGCGATATAGCAGCAGACTTTGGCCAGCGCGTTCCGCTTTCGTTGTTCTTCCCGCAACACTTCATCCTGCGGTTGGGGCTGAAACTTTGCGGGCGACAACTCCGGTTCAAGATAAGTGCGGAGAAAAGCCATGCCAGTGATCTGATCGGTGTCGTGCCGCAAACCCAGCCAGACCAAATGCAAATGGTCGGGCATCAGGCAGTAAATCGGGCAAAGCAATCCCTCGCGCGCAGCCGCGTCCAACATCAATTCGCGAAACCGCTGGTGGAACGACGGCGTCAGCCACCCTTTCGTCCGGTCGAAAATCGTCAAGGTCCAGAACACAGCGGCGTCGGCTTGATAATGTTCGCGCGGCAATCGCGGCAGGGAAAACGCCCGGCTCAACGGGTCGCGCAATACTCGGATTGGCCGCTGAGTTGGCATGGCGGAGAAATTAGAGACCGCTTACATCCACTACGACAAGATATTTTTGCGGGCGTCGAGGTGATGGAACTTAAACATCCCGATCTCCTAGTCCGGTACGCGGCGGAAGTTAGAGACTCCTCACGTCGTCTCCTACACAGCCCATCAGACAGGGAAATTTAGTTGTGATCACCAGTTGATTTCTGCGTGCAGGTTTTTATAGTGCGCTCGGTTTGATGCAATCACGATGAGCAATTCCTCTGACGTCACGCCGCCGTGGGATACCCAGGCGGCGCGCAACCTCTATAATGTCCACCGCTGGGGCGCGAATTATTTCGACATCAATGACGCTGGCCATGTCATCGCCAAGCCCTTGCAGGACGCGGGTACGGCCGTGGACATCACGGACGTGATCGAAGAGGCGAAGAGTCGCGGGTTGAAGTTTCCGGTGCTGATCCGGTTTCAGGACATCCTGCGCCACCGCGTCGAGTCCATCAATCTGGCCTTCCGCAATTCCATCACGGAGTTCAACTATCAGGGCAAGTATCGCGGCGTGTTTCCGATCAAGGTGAATCAACTGCGCGAGGTGGTGGAGGAAATTCTCGACGCCGGCAAGCCGTTCGACTTCGGCCTCGAGGTCGGCAGCAAGCCGGAATTGTTCGCCGGGCTGGCACTGCAAAACCAGCTGGGCAGCCTGATCATTTGCAACGGCTACAAGGATTGCGACTTCATCAAGATGGCCCTGCTCGGCACGAAGCTGGGCAAGAAGGTCATCATGGTCGTCGAGAAACTGGAGGAACTGCGGCAGATCATCGCGGTCTCCAAACAACTGGGGGTGGAGCCATTGATCGGGATTCGCGCGCGCTTGTTAAGCAAAGGTGCGGGCAAATGGGCCGAGAGCGGCGGCGAGAATGCGAAGTTCGGGCTGAGCACGGCGGAGATCCTGGCGGCGACCGAGCTGTTGAAGGCCGAAAACCTGGGGCCGTGCTTGAAGCTCATCCATTTCCATATCGGCTCGCAGGTGCCGGACATTCTTACGGTGAAACGGGCGGTGCAGGAGGCAACGCGATTTTACGCCAAACTGCGCAAGATGGGCTTCGACATCGATTACCTCGACGTGGGGGGCGGGCTGGGCGTGGATTACGACGGCAGCCGGTCGGCGTTCGACAGTTCGACCAACTACTCGCTGCAGGAATACACGAACGACATCGTTTATTACGTCGCCGATGTCTGCAACGCCGAGAAAGTCCCGCACCCGGACATCATCAGCGAAAGCGGCCGCGCGCTGGTCGCGCATCACAGCGTGTTGATCGTCGAGGTCTTCGGCGCGATCGGCAAGACGCATCCCGACATCAAGTTCGCGTTCGGCGACAACGAACAGCCCATCGTCCGCGAATTGCTCGACATCCAGAAAAACCTCGCGAAGCTGAACAAACTTGAAGCGTATCACGATGCTCAGGAACGGCGCGATGACGCGCAGCACATGTTCACGCTGGGCATGATGGATTTGCCCGACAAGGCGAAAATCGAAAATCTGTACTGGGAGATCAGCCAGGACGTCGTCGCGAGTTTCCAGGGCCAGGCCTATATCCCGGAAGAAATTCGCAAGCTGGAGGACAGTCTGGGGGATCAATATCTCTGCAACTTTTCCGTGTTCCAATCCCTGCTGGATCATTGGGCGCTGGGACAGCTGTTTCCGATCATGCCCGTGAGCCGGCTCAACGAACGGCCGACACGGGAGGCGACCCTGGTGGACATCACCTGCGATTCGGACGGGCAGATCAACAAGTTCATTGACTTGCGCGACGTGCGCGACACATTGCCGCTCCAC
>JANXWY010000348.1 GCA_025350905.1 Verrucomicrobiota bacterium | reverse complement strand
CGGATCGCCATTTAGCCCAAACGCGCGCGTGTCCGGCACAACCAACGCCACCTTGATCATCTCCAACGCGCAGTTTGCCGACATCGGGACTTACTCCGTTGTTGTCAGCAATTCGTTTGGCTCCGTCCTCAGTTCCGGCGCATTGCTCCTCGTCATCAGCCCGCCGTTTATCACGCGCCAGCCGACGGACCGCACCGTGCGGGCGGGTTCGGAGGTGGCTATCCCGGCGTTGGCCAGCGGCACGCCGCCCTTGGGGTATCAGTGGAATTTCAACGGGAACGATATTCCCGGCGCGACGAACGCCACGCTCTCCCTCACGGAGGTTCAATCCGCCGATTCCGGCGGGTACGCCATGAAAGTCACGAACGCTTACGGCTCCATACAGTCGATCACCGCCCGCCTCGTCGTCACGGACAGCGCGCCCTACATTCTCCAGCAGCCGTATGTCCGCCGGCCGGATCAAAGCACGACGACCAACCCCGTCGCCCCGATTGGCGGGAGCGTCACGATCAACATCTCGGCGCGCGGTTCAACGCCGCTGAGCTATCAATGGCGGTTCAACGGCGCAGACCTTCCCGGCGCCACCAACCCGACGCTGGTTTTTTCCAACCTGCGCTATGATCAGACAGGGTTTTACAACGTGGAAATCAGCAACGCCTTCGGGACGACGAACAGCGCGAAAATTTTCCTGAACGTCGTCCAGGTCTATGTCTGGGGTGGATCGGAAACCTTCTCCCCAGGCGTCAACACTCCGACCAACGTGCCGGCCGGTCTTACGAATGTCATCGCGGTGGCGGCGGGAAGTTATCATCTGCTCGCACTGAAGGCGGACGGTCGCGTCGCCACTTGGGCGAACTTCGAGTTTCCCGCCAATCTGGCGAATGTCCCCGCCAGCGTGACCAATGTGGTCGCGATTGCGGCGGCCGGGAACAACAGCATGGCGTTACGTTCCAATGGCACGGTGATCGTCTGGGGCGATAACTCGTCGGGCCAAACCAACGTGCCCGCGAGCGTCTCGAATGTGACGGCGATTGCCTCTGGTGGTGCGCATTGCCTTGCTCTGCGCACGAACGGCACGGTCGTTGGTTGGGGAAACAGCTCGTATGGACAGGCAACCGCGCCGGTTGGCTTGTCCAATGTCGTCGGTCTTGCCGCCGGCGGCGCCCACAGTCTGGCCCTGAAGGCGGACGGCACGGTTGTGGGCTGGGGCTACAACGCCTTCGGACAAACCAATGTGCCGGCCGGCTTGTCGAATGTGATTGCCATTGACGCCGCGGGGACCATCAGCTTGGCGTTGCAAGCCGATGGCACGGCGGTCGCCTGGGGTGATCCGTACGGCCGGGTGCCGGCGAGTGTGACCAATCTGGTGGCGACCGGGGTGGGCTATTTAAGGAATTTGGGGCTTACGGCGGACGGCAAAATCGTATCCTGGGTCAGCAACCAGACTCCGCCTGCCCCTGCCTTGTCCAACGTGATTGCCATCACCTCCGGCGAGCGGGGAACCTTTTCGGCGGCGGTCATCGGCGACGGCACACCGTTCTTCACGGTCCAGCCTGCCAGCCAGACGACCACCCGGAGCAATACCGTGAAGCTGCAGGCGCGCGCCGCCGGGATCCAGCCGATGAGTTTCCAATGGCAGCATGACGGCGTGGACCTGCCCGGGGCCACCAACCCATCGCTGACCCTCACGAACCCGCAAGGCCAGGATACGGGCAGTTATCGGGTGATCGCGTCGAATGCACTGGGCGCCACCCTGAGCCGGACGGCGAGCTTGACGATTCTCTACAACACCAACCTCGCCGCCGCGCTCAACCCGAACAATTGGCAGTGGATCCGCGAGGACACCACCAATTGGTTCGCCCAGATTCGCGAGACGCACGATGGCAACGTGGCCGCGCAGAGCGGCGCCATCGGGAACAATCAACAATCCATTCTGGAAACAGGCGTTGGCGGTCCGGGCACGCTGACGTTCTGGTGGAAGGTTTCCTCCGAGGAAGGCTTCGACTTCCTGCGCTTCTACCTCGACAACCTGACCTTGCCGCTGACGAGCATCTCCGGGGAAACAGGCTGGCAGCAATTGACGTTCGTCCTTGCGGCCGGCAGCCACCGGCTGAGGTGGACCTACGCCAAAGACCTCAGCGTCAGTGCCGGCCGCGACGCCGGGTGGCTGGATGAAGTCGTCTTCACGCCGGATCCGCCGGTCATCACGCTCCAGCCCACACCACCCAGCACCATCGCCGCGATGGGAAGCAATTTCACCCTCCGCGTCACCGCCACCGGCGTCGGGCCGCTGGGCTATCAGTGGTTGAAGACCAGCGCGGCATTGACCGGGGCCACGCAAGCCAGCCTGACGCTGCCCCATCTCACCCGCCGCGACTCCGGCACCTATGCCGTGCGCGTTTCGAATGCCGGCGGCGATACGCTGAGCCGCAACGCGACGCTCGTGGTGCGTGTGCCCCAGCGTTTGCAAACGCCCGTGTTGCTCGCCGACGGCGGTCTCCTCGTCACGTCCGGCGACGCCGATGGCGGCGCGCTGCTGCCGGAGGACCTGCCGGCGCTGGAAGCCCAGGCCAGCACGAATCTTGTGGATTGGGTGACGCTGCCGGGCGTGCCGGCCCTGGCCCACGGTTCGCTGGTGCTGCCCGATCCAGACGGCACGAATTTTCCCGCGCGTTTTTACCGGATGGTGGAACACTGACAAGCTTGTGCGTCGAACAACGGCCAGCATTGAAATCGTGGACGCCACCCATCAAGCGCAAGATAGGGCGCGTCACTCCGTGCGCGCCGTCCGGATCGTCGGGGGTAAACTACGGCGCGCACAGAATGACGCGCCCTACCCCCACTCTCACTTTTGCCCGACCAACATCTTCCGCGCCGCTTCCCCATTCGCCCGCGCCTTCACGTTGATCGAACTGCTGGTCGTTATTGCCAGCATCGCGATTCTCGCCGCGCTGCTCCTGCCGGCGCTCGCCACCGCGCAGGCCCGCAGCCAACAGATTGCCTGCGTGAACAACTTGAAACAACTGTCCCTCGGCGGCCAGATGTACGCCAACGACAACGAAGGCAAGCTGGTCGGGAACATGCCGGAAGGACCCGACAACCATCCCTGGGTCGCCGGCACCATGAAAAGTCCGGCCGATGCCACCAACCAGATGCTCATCCGGCAGGGCAAACTCTTCCCGTACGCAAATCAGTTGACCACCTATCGTTGTCCATCGGACCCATCGCAATCCCAAGGTACGCCGCGCGTGCGGAGCTATGCGATGAACAGCTGGATGGGCAGCCGCTACATGGAATCCTATTCCGGCCAAAGCCGTTTCCGAACTTTCGTCAAAGACACTGAAACCGCCGCCGCCGGTCCCGCCGCCTTGTGGGTCCTGAATGACGAACATGAAACCAGCATTGATGACGGCTGGTTTCTCGTGACGATGAATGACAGCCAGCCGTTCGCGAGTTTTCCGGCGACGCGCCATCCGCCAGGCTACAACCTGAATTTTGCCGACGGCCATGCGGAAGTGTTCAAGCTGCGCGATCCGAACAGTCAGTTCCCGGGCCGGCAGAGCTTCAGCGCGAAAAACTCCGACTGGCTCCGGCTCAAGCAGGTGACCACCACCCGGTAAGCCCCCGGACCGCCTACCCCGCCGACAATTCCCGCGCGGTCCGCTCGATGATTTGAAACAGGGCCTCCAAGACACTGGTCCGTTGCCCTTGCCACAAGATGCCGAAAGTCACCTCGTCGAATCCCTCCAGCGGCAGCCGCGTCACCTTGGGGTTCAATTTCAACGACGGTAAATGAACCGTGACGCCGAAGCCGTAACCGTTGGCCACGTAGGTTTGCACCATCTCCACGCTGCTGACTTCGATGCCGCTAAACCAATCCACTTTTCGCTTCGTCAGTCCCTCCTGGAACGCGCGTCGGATGGGTTCGTTGCTCGGCACCGTGATCAGGGCTTCCTCAATCCGGTCCCGCTGCCACAGTTCCTCCGCGGATTTCAGCCGGCTCGCTTTCGGCACCAGCAATACCAACGGCAGCTTGAAAAGCGGAATGGCATTGACGCCCGTCGGTGGTTTTCCCCCCAACAGCCCCAGGGACAAATCAATATTCTGCTGCACCAACCAGGTCACCACTTGTGGGTGATACCCTTCCCGCAGCGTCACCTTGAGCTTGGGAAACTTCCGCCGCAATTCCTGCAGCACCTCCGGCAGAAAATTGCGCAGCACCGTTTCCGCCGCCGCGATCCGCAGGTGTTGCGACACGCCGCCGCGCAATTTTTCCGCCATCGGCGTGAGGTTCTCAAAAAACGGTTTGATGAACGCATACAGCTCCTGGCCCGGCGGGGTGAGCGCAAAGGGTCGCCGATGGAACAGGGTCACGCCCAGAAATTCCTCCAATTGGATCACCTGCCCGCTGATCGCCGGTTGCTGAATCCCGTAAGGCATGTTGCGCACGGCCTCGCTGATGCCACCGTGTTGGGCCACGTAATAGAACAGTTCCAGGTGATGGATATTCATAACATTGCTTCCGGCGATGCCGGGTGAAGTTTTGTCCGAGGACCGCCCGGGAGCAAGCCGGGAGTATGCAGCGTGACTGGAATTTGCCTCCCCTCGCTGCCTGTCGAATCCGGTCGCTCTGGCTTCAATCCACGGCGCCGGCCGATCGCCGTCGTTCGTCGAACGCTCCGTGTGCAGGTTGCGCGGCGCCCGCTCCGTGGCTCGTGTTCACCCGCCGCCACCGTTGCCGGTGCCGGGCGAGCGATCAGCTTCCTTGGGCGCCGACCCCAGAGGTAGCCGCGGCGGGGTTAAGCATCAACCCCACATTGATTCCAGCGATGCGGCGGACGGATTTATCAATTACCGTAGGCGCCGCGAAATGCGGTACTCATGCCGCCGCATGATAAAACTCATCATCGAGTTGCTTCAAATCGTGTTCGTCTTGCTGCTCGCCGATTTGGTCGCGGGCGGTGTTCACTGGTTCGAAGATGCCTACGTCCGCGAGGATTCCCCGATCATCGGCTCGTTCATAGGTCGCGCGAACGTCATTCATCACCATCTGCCGCGATACCTGACACGCAACAACTGGTGGCAAAGCTCGTGGGACTTGCTCGCCTTCTCCACGCTGATCGTTTTCGGCGCCTGGCGGTTCAACCTGCTCACCTGGCACTTCTGGTTGTTCGCGGCTATCAGCGCCAATGCCAACGAAGTCCACAAATGGTCGCACCGCACGGGTAAAGAAAACGGGCGACTCATCACCTTCCTGCAGAGCCTGCGCCTCCTGCAAACGCCCCAGCACCACGCTGTTCACCACACCAATCCCAAACGCGTGCGCTACTGTCCGATCACTAACTTCGTAAACCCGATCCTCGACCGCCTTCATTTCTGGAACGGTTTGGAGTGGCTGCTGGCGCACACCCTCGGGTTGCGTCGCCGCCCCGACACCTCACTCCCCGGCGCCGGCCCGGCGCCCGCGTGGTTGCAAACCCTGCGGAGACAAACCAAAACAGCGATCGAGTAAACCTGCCCGCCCACCTTTGAACGCCATTCGCAACCAACCATGAAACCCATCCTCGCTGCCAAACCGATCGTCATTCGGCTCGCCACGGAAACGGATCGCGCGCAAATCTACCGGCTGCGCCACGATGTTTACGCCCGCGAACTCGGGCAGCACGCCCGCAACTCGGCCGGCCAACTGAGCGATGTGCTCGACGGAGCCAACGTCTATCTCGTCGCGTCCCGGAACGGCGTAATCGTGGGCTTTGTCAGCATCACGCCGCCCGAAGGCGGGCGCTTTTCGGTGGACAAGTATGTCCGCCGCGAAGATTTCCCGCCCTTGCGCGATGGCCGGCTTCATGAGGTCAGATTGCTTACGGTCATCCCGAACCAGCGGGGCCGCGAAATTGCCTTTGCCCTCATGTACGCGGCGTTTCGCTGGGTCGAGGCGCACAACGGCGACCGGGTGGTGGCCATCGGGCGGCGCGAAATTCTTGACCTCTATTTGCGTGTCGGCCTGGAGCGGCTGGGCTGCGAGGTGCGGGCCGGCGCGGTGACCTACGAATTGCTGGCGGCGACGATCCCAAAGCTATGTGCACGGCTGAAGGAATTCCCGGCGTTGCTCCAGCGGCTCGAACGTTTGCTGGATTGGCGGCTGGACTTTCCGTTCCGCAAACCGACCGCGTGCTTTCACGGGGGCGCATTTTTCGACGCCCTTGGGCCGGAGTTCGACCACCTCGAACGCCGTCACGAAATCATCAACGCCGACGTGCTTGACGCCTGGTTTCCGCCGTCGCCCAAGGTAATCGCTGCGTTGGCGAAAGATTTGCCGTGGCTGCTGCGCACTTCGCCGCCGACGAATAGCGAAGGCCTGGCGCGCGTCATCGCGCGGACCCGTGGGGTGGCGCCGGAGAATATTCTGCCCGCCGCCGGTTCGTCCGATGCGATCTTTCTCGCCTTCCGACACTGGCTCACGCCGGCGTCGCACGTACTGATCTTGGATCCAACCTACGGTGAATACGCGCACGTTCTGGAAAAAGTAATTGGCTGCCGCGTGGACCGGTTCGCGCTGGCCCGCGACGACGATTATTGCGTGAACCTGGGCGAATTGAAACGCAGGTCGCAACGCAACTATGATCTGATTGCGCTCGTCAATCCAAACAGCCCGACCGGACAGCATGTCCCGCGGGCGGAAATGGAAAAACTGCTCCGCACCATTCCATCGCGCACGCGGGTGTGGATTGACGAGACGTACGTGGAATTTGCGGATAATCCCCTCACCCCGTCCCTCTCCCCATCCGATGGGGCGAGAATGGCCGACCGGCCGGGCGAGGGCTCACAACAGAATTCCCGCTTTCCTGCCGTCGCTCAACCCACCCGCCAGTCTTTGGAACGTTTTGCCGCCGCCAGCGCGAATGTGATGGTCTGCAAATCCATGTCCAAAGTTTACGCCTTGAGCGGCGTGCGCGCGGCGTATCTCTGCGGGCCGGAGTCAATGATCGCCGAGCTGCGCGGCTTCACGCCACCATGGGCGGTGAGTTTGCCCGCCCAAGTGGCCGCCGTGGCCGCGCTTCAAGACCCGGACTATTACGCGGCGCGCTATGCGGAAACCCACCGCCTGCGCGAAGCCTTGGCCGTAGCGCTATCACGGTTTGATGGCTGGGAAATTTTACCCGGGATCGCCAACTTTCTCCTCTGCCATTTGCCCGCGACCGGTGCGACCGCGGCTGCGCTCGTGGCGCAATGCCGGGCCCAAGGTCTCTTTCTCCGGGATGTGGGCGCCATGGGCCGAAGTTTTGGCGACCACGCATTGCGCGTGGCTGTAAAGGACGCGACGACCAACCAACGCATGGTGAAAATACTGACTCGCGTCAACGAACGTACGCCCAAAATATCCAATCTCCGACCAACACTTCGACCCGCCTATGCGTAAAGCGCTCCCTATGCTCGAAAGCCTAAGCGACGGTGACGCGCCGGCGGCGGAGAAATTGTTGCCGTTCGTCTATGACGAACTTCGGAGACTGGCCGCCCACCGGTTGGCCGGGGAATCACCCGGTCAATCGTCGCAGGCGACGGCGCTGGTGCATGAGGCGTCGCTCAAGCTGACCGATGGCGCCGGATGAGGGTGAACTTTTATGGGTGGGTGAGGCCTTGGATGAATTGACCGCGCTGGCTCCGCGCAAGGCGGAACTCGTGAAGCTGCGGTTTTTTGCCGGCCTGACCTATGTCGAGGCGGCCGAGGTGTTGGG
Source organism: Verrucomicrobiota bacterium (assembly GCA_025350905.1). GTDB lineage: Bacteria > Verrucomicrobiota > Verrucomicrobiia > Limisphaerales > JADLHS01 > JADLHS01. The sequence goes on along the minus strand of JANXWY010000348.1, from coordinate 7,981 downwards.
CACTTCCAAGGTCGCCGCCAAGCGGGACTGGACGTTCGCGCGGGCGTCGTTGTAACGCCGAAGCGGCGGTGGCGCGTCAGGCGCTGCGAAAACGCTGGCTTTGTGACGCGAATGTACGTTGGACTCGGGAGGTGGAGTGGGCCGGCAATTTATGGGATCGAAACCAGCCGGAAGAACTGCCGGCTTCCGCTCGCGGGTAGCACCACCGAGGCGATATTGCCGATCGTCACGGGCGGCTGGGGCACGGGCGACCAGAACGACCCCGCGGTGACATTCGTGGCGGATTGCAACTGGAGCAGCGCGGCCGAACCCGACCAGGAGACCACGAGGTTTGTGCCCGTTCGAACTGCGGTCAGCTGCACCGGGCCCGGTACGGTGAGGAGTTGGGTGATTCGCGTGGACCAGGCGGCCGGTCCGGACGGATACATCTGAATCGTCCAGAAACTACTGGGATTGGAGGGATCCACCGAGGTGGCGCTGTAATCTCCCCAGCGGCTGTTGTACAAGGTGGGGTCCACCCCGGGCTGGTCCTGATAGCTGGCGGTGCCCGCATGCAGCAACAACAGGTTCCCAAAAGTGGTCACGCCGTTGACCGTCTGCCCAACCGTCGCGTAGCAACTCACGAACGAGGCGTGACTGCTGCCATTGCAGCCGATGACAATCGTGCCGTTCGTGTTGGCGGCGATTGATGGGTAAAATAACTCCAGCGTGGAGTTGGTGATCGTGCCGGATTCCAGGACGGCATTGTTGGTGGCGTTGATACGATACCAGCGAATCGCGGCGACGTTGTTGACTTCCGTTCCATGCACGGCGAAGAGAACGCCGCCGACCCGGTAAACGCTGGCGCTGAAGCGGGAGTCGCCGTCATCCAGGTTGTTGGAGCTGTCCGGTTGGAAGGGATTGAATGGCACCGTGTAACCTGGCACCGAAATGCTGATGGCGCTGGCCAGCGTGGCGCTTCCCGGGCCCGCGGCATTTTGGATGGTGGAACTAATCAAGGAGGTATTGGTTACGGGCCCCGTATTATCATAGCCCAGGCTGCCGGCGGCCAGGACGTTGCCGGCCGGGCTGCCATCCACACACACCGCCGGTTGCATGACGTAGCCGCGCGTGGCCGAGCTCAGGATGCCAAACCAGGTGCGGTTGGTGATGACCGGCGGGTTCAGCAACAATCCCGCTTTCGGTACGCTGAGCAACGTGCTGCCGATGGCGTTGCCACTCGCATCGAACAGGACGGCCGAGAGGTAAACCCCCTGCGCATCCAACCCAAACGTCGGAAAGTCACCAAAGTTATTGCCGCCGGGATCGCTGGGGATGGCCACCGCCTTCCACGCGCCAGTCGGGTCGGTGTTGGCCGAGACCCCCAGGAGAAAGCGATTGGTGTTGATGACGGAGCTCGGATCGAAGTCAACTTGCGCCGCGAACCAGCGCTGCACGGACGGGTCATAAACGATTCGTGGATCGGTAATGTCCCACCCGGCGCGGAAGGTGATGCCCGCTTGGGTCCAAAAGCTGAGGTCCGTCATGCTTTTCAAGAGGCCGCCATTGGTCTTGCTGTAAACCGCAAAGCGGCCATTGATCAACTCGACGAAGTGGTTCGGCCCCACCGCCCCTTCAGTATCCGGCGGGATCGCTGTGTCGTTCAGCCCGTAGGTGCTGCCGGTAAAATTTTGTCCGATCCCGACCAGCGGCGCCGCAAGCAGCGGCCAGCCCAGCAAGCAGCAAAGTGCGACTCCGAAGCAAAGGCTTGGGCGGATTGGCGGAGGAGAAAAGGCGGCACCCCGGCGCAATGCTTTCCCGCGAACTTCGGACGGTCGCTCAGGGGCAACGATGGCGAATTGCTTTTCATACGCTGCGCCGGACGGGAAAGATTGGTAGTGGAGCCAGTTCATTTTTGGGCAGCGTAGCAAACTGGCCGGGGTGGGCAACGGAGGAGTTTTTCAATCCGCCCAATTCTTGACCGTGGAAATAGAGAAGAATTGCCGTGCGTATGGAAGTGCGGAGGATCAGTCAAGGCGGTGGCCGGCCGATTCGAGTGGGTCTGCGGTGGACGAAGACGGCCACGCAGCTTCAATATTTCTGGATGGTAGGGTGTGGCGTGGAATCTTTGTCGGTCGCGGCAGAACGCGCAGCCACGACGCGGAAGAGCGCTGTCGTTTGGGAATGAGTCAGCGTTGGTCTCAGCCGGCTCACCACGACGGGGTAACCGCCGCGCCGGGAGTGAACCGCGCCCGGCCCGCGCGTCAAAGTTTCCCGATGAAACGCCGGAGCCGCACCATCGCCTCCTTGATGTTGTCCAGGTTCGTCGCGTAGGCGCAGCGGACGAATCCTTCGCCGCAATCGCCGAACGCCGTGCCGGGCACGACCGCGACTTTTTCCTCGTGCAAAAACCGCATCGCAAATTCCCGCGCCGGCAGATTGAACTTCGCCACGCTCGGAAAGGCATAGAACGCGCCCAGCGGGCGGTGACAGGCCAGGCCCATGTCCGCGAACGCGCTCGCGATATAATTCCGCCGCCGTCGGTATTCATTCACCATTTCGCCGACATCCACCTCCGGTCGCGTGAGCGCTTCAATCGCGGCTTTCTGGGCGAGCGACGAGGCGCAGAGCATGGTGTATTGATGAATCTTCATCATCGCCTCGATGAGTTCCGCCGGTCCACACGCGTAACCCAGCCGGAAGCCAGTCATCGCCCACGCCTTCGAGAAGCCATGCAGAAAAATCGTGCGGTCGCGCAGGCCCGGCAAACTGACGATACTGGTGTGCGGCGCATCATAAGTCAGCTCGGCGTAAATCTCGTCGGTGATGACGATGAGGTCCCGTTCGCGGGCGAACGCGGCGATGTCCTCCAAATCCGGCCGGCTCATGATTGCGCCGGTGGGGTTGTTGGGGAAGTTCAGCATCAACACTTTTGTCTTCGGCGTGCATTGCGCCTCCAACATGGCCCGCGTGAGGCGGAAACCATTCTCCGCTTTCGTCGGCACCGCCAACGGCACGCCGTTCGCAAACAGAATGGTGGCGCGATACGAGACGTAGCACGGCTCATGATACAGCACTTCGTCGCCGGGATTGATGAGCGCGCGCAACGCCAGGTCGAGCGCCTCACTCACCCCCACGGTCACGAGCACCTCGCTCTCCGGATTGTATTCCGCGCCGAAATTTTTGCGGACATACTGGGACAACGCCTGGCGGAGCTCGAGATAGCCGAGGTTGCTGGTGTAATGCGTCGCGCCGCGTTCGAGGGCGAATACGGTGGATTCGCGCACATGCCACGGCGTGTCGAAGTCCGGTTCGCCAATGCCGAGACTGATCACCTCCTTCATCGTCGAAACGATGTCGAAGAAATCGCGGATGCCGGAGCGCGGGATGTCCCGCACGACGGTGTTGAGGCGATTACGGAGAGATGGAGAGCCGCTCATCGGTGGAATCCTGGTGCATCAAGACGCCCAGGCGCTTGTAGGTTTTCAGCATGAAGTGCGTCGATGTCGAGAGCACACCTTCCAGCGGCGACAGCCGTTCGCTCACGAACGTCGCGACTTGCCGGAGATTTTTCCCCTCGACGAATAGCAGCAGATCGTACGTGCCGCTCATGAGGTAGGCGGAGCGAACTTCGGGAAATCGGCTGATGCGCTCGGCGATGGAATTGAAACCACCTTCGCGCGATGGGGTCACCTTGACTTCGATTACGGCGGTGACTTTGTCCAAGTCCAGCTGGTCTTCATTCAACACGGCCTGGTAACCGCGAATGACGCCGCGTTGCTCGTATTCGGCAATGCGCTGATTCACCTCGGCGACGGGGAGGTTGAGCAGTTTGCCGAGGTTTTCCCGCGATTCGAGCGCGTTGGCCTGCAAAAGTTTTAATAGTTCGTCCATAAAAGCCTCGGGGGAGGCGCGCGAAAGGTAGTGGTTGCCCAGGCGGTTCGTCGAGCGGGAAACCGATGCGCACCGTCTGAATCTCCCACGGCTTGCGAATGGGATTACTGGGCTCCCTCCAACGTTCCGCCGCGCCGCGATGCCGCCAGGGCGGACCTATGCCGTCCAAAACGTACTCCGATCAAAATGGTAGGTAGGGTCAGCGCGCTGCGCTGACCCCCGGCCCCGTAAAGGGGCGTGGCCCCCACGGGGCTTTACGCCCGTGCAGGGCCGGAATGCTTGCCGCAGGATGCGATTGAATGACACCACCTCAATCCGTATGCTGCCCGCCATGAAACAATCCGCCTTGCTGCTGCTCATGTTCGCCACCAGCCTGTCCTTGCCTGCGCAGGCACAATCGTCAAATTCCTTCGCGCTCTGGCCCGACGGCGCGCCCGGCGCGCTCGGCACCGCGGACAAAGACATCCCGACACTCACAGTCTTTTTGCCCGAGCCCACCAAAGCCACGGGCGCCGCGATCGTGATCTGTCCGGGCGGCGGTTATGGCGGTCTCGCGCCACACGAAGGCAAGAGCTACGCGCTTTGGTTGAACGAACAGGGCATTGCCGGCTTCGTCCTGAAGTATCGGCTCGCCCCCGGGGGTTATCACCATCCGGCGATGCTCCAAGACGCTGCCCGCGCGGTCCGCACCGTGCGCGCCCGGGCCGAGGAATGGAAACTGGACGCCAAACGCATTGGCATCATGGGATCGTCCGCCGGCGGTCACCTCGCATCCACCTTGGTCACGCATTTCGATGCGGGCAAAGCCGACGCCGTCGATCTGATTGAGCGGGCCAGCTCCCGGCCCGACCTCGGTATTCTGTGTTATCCCGTCATCTCAATGGGCGAATTCACGCACGGCGGGTCCAAGAAAAATCTGCTCGGCGAAAATCCATCGCCGGAGCTCGTCCAGGAACTTTCCAACGAACTGCAAGTCACCAAGGCCACGCCGCCGTGTTTCATCTTTCACACGGCGGAAGACCCGGCGGTGCCGGTGGAGAATGCGCTGCTGTTTGCCGGCGCGCTGCGGAAGGCGGGGGTGCCGTTCGATCTGCACATCTACGAACGGGGCCAGCATGGGATCGGCCTCGGCTCGCAACCCTACGGCGGCGGCGGAACCCATCCGTGGACGCACGATTGCGAGTTCTGGCTCAAACAACGCGGCTTTGCAAAATAACGGTGCGCACGGAGTTTTGCGCTCAACCAACCACCGGATGGATTTTCAACTCGAAGACGCCAAGGCGCCAACACGTGAAAAAGCCCGTCAGGGCTGACATATTAATAGTTTCGCGATCTCCTAACAAACCAGCTCCGTCAGGAGCGGCATATTCCCTAATGATGTCGCTCCGATGGAGTTGGTGATTTTTTGTGGACGGATGTGCGCGTTTACTGACCCGGTAGCAGCCGGCGTGAGGAGGCTCAATTCAAAAACAGGAAGTCAGAGCCTCGTTACCTCGGCTGCTACGATTTTGGAGGACGTGGTGAAAACGGCGGTGCGACGGCGGTGCGGGTGATGGTTTACTGATTTCATTGCCGCGAGAGCACGCAGAGCACTCAGAGAAAATTCTTTGCGATCCTTGTGTTCTTTTTTGGCTAAATCGGCGAGGCGCGACGCGGCGGGGTGCTCCTGAAATTGCTGGAGGCAAAAACCTTTGACGCCGTCACTATCAACCCTGACTTCGGCTGTGTGGAATGGCCCGGCGGCATTGATCTATGCCCGGACACGATGCATCAGGCCATTACCGGTTCCGCAGCGGATGTGGAATGATCATCATCCATGGCTTTGCGCGAGGACGCGGAAAAGAATCAGTAAGCAAACGAGCCGCAGCGCCATAGGTGCGAAATCTTTGTAGCTCGCGAATCCAGATGCCGAAAGCTCCGTTCAGGAGCGGCATATTCCCCGGTGATGGCGCTCCGACGGAGCTTGGAAACGGCAGGTCGCTCCCGTTCTAACTGGCGGGGCGGGTGGCGTTAGTGCCGCTTTCCGACGGGGCGAGGTTTGCAACTCCACCGGGCGCGCCGACTTGTCTCGCCGAAAGCCAACCTCTCCCGCCGAAATACGAGGAAGGCGGATGGTGACTTGGTGTTAAAAATCTGTCGCGGACTGGACTCCCATGCGTTAGTAAATTCTCCATGCAGGACAAGTGTTATTTGTGCGGAAGCGAGAACAATCTGACCAAGGATCATGTTCCTCCCAAAAATCTTTTCCGTGGACCCCTTCCCTCCAATTTGATTACGGTATCTTGTTGCCGGGCATGCAATGTCAGCTTCTCGAAAATTGAGGAACAGCTTCGTATTTTCGTTAGCGCAGCAATCAACCGCTCTGCCGATGGGAAATGGATTTGGGAAAACAAGGTTGTGGAATCCACATTGCGCCGGTCATCAGCTTTGAGGAGCCAGGTGGCGAAGGATTTGCTGATCGGCAACGTCAAGGGGAACATTGAATTGCCGATCCTCACAATGGATGCCCAGCTTGTGAACAAGTGCCTCATAAAAATTACGCGAGGGTTGATGACGCATTTTTATCCGAGTCTGAACCACTCAGCTCTGGAATTCGCGGCTTTTGAATTGAATCAATTCAAGGTCACTCCAGATTGGATTCGCTCTCTTGGCGCTCCCTACACATATGATGAGAGAGGTAATGGACAATTCCGATTTCTGCGGGCTTTGGTTGAAGATGACAATCGGTGCGGCCATTGGATTTACATTTTTTACGACTCGATTTCGTTCGTGGTTCATCACGATCTCTGCGGAAATCTCTTGCGTCCCGCACATGATGTTTGCCAACCGGTTCAACCTGACTAATCTGGCGAAATGAAACCGAATCGGCTTGTTTGGATACTTTTCACCATTTTGTTGCCGAGCTTTACGCTGCTGTGTCGAGCCGAGCAGGAGCAGTTCGCTGAGTTAGTCGGGGTTGACGACAAATGGACTAATCGTCCGATCTCTGAAATCGAAGCTGCCGCGAAGACTGGAGACGCGAATGCTCAAGCCAATCTCGCTATGATTCTTGATTGGGGAGGAGATGCCCCGTTCTCCTCGTCGCCTCTATCAAATCTGGAAGCCGACCCCAAGCAGGCGGCCTTTTGGTATCGAAAGGCAGCAGAAAAGGGAGATGCGTTTGCTCAGAACAACTTGGGAGTAAAACTTTATTACGGGCGAGGCGTAACGCTCGACACGGCTGAGGCAATGAAGTGGCTTACTGCCTCTGCCGAGCAAGGCGAGCCTTGCGCACAAAGAAACTTGGCGCTACATGCCATGCAATTTGAAGCTGGAGGCGTTGCATACCCTCTCTATGAAGAAGCGGCGAAATGGTTCCAAAAAGCCGCTGAAGGAGGGGATTGGTATTCGCAATATGACATCGGGATTGCGTACGAATCGGGACTTGGTGTCGTGCGAGATCGAGTAGAGGCTTTGAAGTGGTATTATCTTTCTGCTTCGCGCGGTCGTGAACGAGCAAAACTGGCGGCTGATCGGCTGGAAACGATACTCACGCGGAGTCAAGTTGCAGAAGCTGAATCGTTGGCCAAATCATTTATTGCAAAAAAGCGCGGGAGAAACGATTTCCACGATGTTTCAACTTCAGTTACCAAACGAACACCAAAGTCATCTGGTTCAGCTTTTTTCATTTCGGCAGATGGATTTCTCATTACCAACGAACATGTAGTAAGGGACGCATCCCAATTTCGCTTAGTCTCGAGCGCGGGTTTGATTTCTGCCAAGGTGGTGAAGGCGGATGCGGCCAATGATCTGGCGTTGCTAAAAGCAGAAGGGAAATTTTTCCCTTTGCCGGTGGCGGCGAGTCGCGGGGTAAAATTGGGCGGCACGGTGGTCACGGTGGGTTTTCCCAACATCGGGTTACAAGGGTTCGCGCCCAAGCTGGCCAAGGGCGAGATCGCATCGCTGTCCGGTGCAGGGGATGACGCGCGGTATTTCCAGATCAGCGTTCCGGTGCAACCGGGCAATTCAGGCGGGGCGTTGGTGGACGAACGGGGCAACGTGGTGGGCGTGGTGTCGGCCAAGCTAAGCGCGCGGGCGGCGCTGGCCGCGAGCGGGTCGTTGCCGGAGA
>JANXWY010000326.1 GCA_025350905.1 Verrucomicrobiota bacterium | reverse complement strand
CGAAGATCGCTACCGCCAGTTGGTGGAGGAGTCCCCGGATGCCATCGGGATTTATCAGGATCACCGGCTTGTCTTCGTGAATTCCACGGCCGTAAAACAATTTGGCGCCAGGTCGGCGGCGGAATTGCTCGGCCGTGAAAGTCAGCAAATCATCCATCCCGATGATCGCGGGAAAGCACTGGACCGCTTGCGTCGCCGGTTGGCCGGAGAAACGGGTTTGTACCCGGCCGAAGTTCGCTATCTGAGGCTGGACGGGACCGTCGTGCTGATGGAAGTCAGCGCCACCCACATCGTCTTCGACGGGAAACCCGCCGTGCAGTTCATCGCCCGCGACATCACCGACCGCAAGCGGGCGGAAGCAACCAACCTGCAGCTGGCGATGGCGGTTGAGCAGGTGGTGGAATCCATCGTGATCACGGATGTCACCGGCAAAATCATCTACGTCAATCCCGCTTTTGAAAAGATCACTGGCTACACCCGGACGGAAGTGCTGGGCCACAACCCCCGCCTGCTCAAGAGCGGCAAGCACGACCCCGAGTTTTACCAGCGGATGTGGGCGGCGCTCGCCCGCGGGGAAGTGTGGGAAGGCCGCTTCATCAACCAGCAGAAGAATGGCTCGCTCTACGAGGAGGCGGCCACAATTTCAGCCATCCGCGATGCTTCCGGCCAGATCATCAGTTATGTCGCGGTAAAGCGCGACATCACGGAGCGTCTGAAGAACGAACGCCTCGCGCTCCGTTCCCAACGCCTGGAATCCATCGGCACGCTGGCGGGTGGCGTGGCGCACGATCTGAATAACGCCCTCGCCCCGATCATGATGGGCGTCGAGATGTTGCGGATGCAGTATCCCAAAGAGTCGGGCATCATCGATATGTTCCAAGCCAGCGCCAAGCGCGCGGCGGACATGGTGCGGCAGTTGTTGAGCTTTGCCAAAGGCGCACAGGGCGAGCGCGTCTCCCTCCAGCCCGCCCGTCTGGTCAAGGAGCTGGAAAACCTGATGAAGGGAAGTTTTCCCAAGAACATCCAGTTGGTGGTCCGCTGCGACCCAAACCTCCCGACGGTGCTGGGTGACGCCACCCAGTTGCCTCAGATTCTGCTAAACCTGTGCGTCAACGCCCGCGATGCCATGCCTTTCGGCGGCACGCTAACGTTGGAAGCGCAGTGCCTGGAAGTGGACGCTACCTATGCCAGTTCCATCCCGGAGGCACGACCGGGCAAATACGTGGTGCTGCGAGTTCGCGATACCGGCACGGGGATCGCGCCGGAAATCATTGACCGGATTTTTGATCCGTTCTTTACCACCAAGGACCCGGACAAAGGGACTGGGCTTGGCCTCTCGACCGTGATGGGAATCGTGAAGGGTCATGGCGGATTCCTCCAGGTGTATTCCCAGCCCGGCAAAGGCTCGACCTTCGCGGTCTATCTGCCTCCCGACTGCTCGAGGCTTGGCACCGAGTTCGTGGCCAAGACGGAAGTTGAATTTCGCGGGCAGGGCGAAACTATTCTCTTCGTGGATGACGAAGCCGCGTTGCGGGACGTGGCGTGCGCGGTATTGCGACGGCTGAATTTCACACCGTTGAGCGCCACCGACGGCGCGGATGGTTTGATCCAGGCGGCGGAACACCGGAGCGAGCTCCTCGCCATCATCACGGATCTGCACATGCCTCACATGGATGGACTGGCGTTCGTCCGCGCGCTCCGGCGGATGCTGCCGGACATCCCGGTCGTGGTCGCCAGCGGGCGAATGGAGGACGCGCTGGCCGGGGAGTTCAAGTCGTTGGGCGTTACGAGCCGCCTCGATAAGCCCTTCACCGAAGTTGAACTGGCAGAGGCATTGAAGAAACTCCTGTCGACGAAATAACCAGCGGACTCAAATCGATGCCGGGCGGTTGGATTGCAGCATGGCGATCCGGTTCGTTGCCCCAACGAATTGTCCGGTGAATTCATTTCCCGCCACGCTGCTTACGGTCATTCCCCGGGAGTTGGGCTTTGCGTCTTCGAGAAATCCAGGAATTTGCGCCACAACTCCAGTTCGACATACAGCTCCAG
>JANXWY010000292.1 GCA_025350905.1 Verrucomicrobiota bacterium | reverse complement strand
GGTGTAAATCATGGTGGTGGCGACATCCTTGTGCCCCAGTAAATCCTGCACCGTGCGAATGTCGGTGCCGGTCTCCAGCAAGTGCGTCGCCCGCGTAAAACCGCCTGGCGGCTTCACCGCTTTACGCGGTCACGCGGTTGCTCCTTAACGGATGCTGCAACAGATAATGCCTGAGTTGATCCTTCAAGAACCGCCCCCCCACCACTCTTCAAGAACTTCTCCCGGCCCAGCGCGTCGGCCTCTTCCAGGTAAGCTTCGTAGTAAATCAATCGCCACGGCCCGCGATAGGAAGTCGCAAACGACTTCCCCTCCTGATGCTCTTTCAATCGTCGTCGTAAATCTGTCGCGAATCCGATGTGCCGTCCATCATCGGATTCCGACTGCAGCACATTAACGCAGAACACAATTGACCTCGAAAAAACCGCGTGGCGCGAAGCGATTTACGCGGCCACATCCTTGACCCGCAAGCGCAGCAATTCGAACAACCGCAGCCCCGTGCCGTAAAGCAGTTTTGCCACCAAACCACAGGTGCCATCCACGAAGGCAAGCAACCGGCTCACTTCGGTCCGGCTCAATACCAGCGGCACTTTGGGCCGGCGCAGCGGACGTTCCACCGCCCCCAACCGGTCAAACGGCTGATGCAGCACCTCCCGATAAAGAAACACCAACGCATTGAGGGCTTGATTTTGCGTGGACACCCCCACGTTCCTGGTCCGGGTCAGATAGGATAAAAAAGCTTCGATCTCGGGCTTGCCCATTTCCCGCGGATGCCGTTTGTGGTGAAACAAGATGAATTGCCGGATCCACATCCAATCCGCCGCCTCGGTGCGCAGCGAAAACTGCTTGAACCGCATCACTTCGCGCAGTTGCTCTCGCAACCGCAGCTTGGGATTGGGCCGGAAACCGCTCCGAGCCGGAAAGGTGGTTTTTCCCAGTTCCATCGTTGGCTGGTTTTCCTACCTAAATGCCGCTGGACAGGCCAGATAAAAGAGATTAGAAACAAAACCATGAAACGAGATCTACCACACTTCCGTGGCAGGCTATTATGTTGGGCTTCTTACCACACGTTATGAGAATCGTATTCATTGCCATAAAGAGGTTGGTAGTCACAACGATCGCGGCGCTGGCATGTAGGTACTCAGAGGCTGGGGCTTTGGTAGCTTGGGGAAACGGAATTACAAAGGTGCCGACCACCTTAAAGTCCGAAACCAACATTGTGGCCGTTTCGGAATCCTCTGAAACCTGTCTGGCTCTGCGTGCTGACGGCACCGTAGCGGCCTGGGGGGATATCACGTCTGTCTCGCCGCAAATGACAAATGTTCTGAAGATCGCAGCGGGATACCAATTTCACGTTGCTCTGAGAGCAGACGGAATTCTTGTATTCGGCGGAGCGGGTATGAGTTCTACCGCGAAGCATCCACCCGAAGGCCTTTCCAACGTTGTTGCCATTGCGGCAGGACGGCAGCACACAGCCGCGCTACGGAACGACGGAACGGTAGTGAATTTCGGAGAGTACTGGAACGGTGGCACCTCAATAGCAATGCCGATTCCTTCTGACCTGACGAACGTCGTAGCGATATCGTCCGGGTACGACCACGATCTATTGCTCCGGAAAGATGGTACTGTGTTGGTTTGGGGTTGGAACGGGTACGGACAAACGAACGCACCGGCTGGCATTACGAACGTGATTCAAATCGCCACTGGCGGCGATCACAACCTGGTACTTACCGACACAGGCCATTTGATTTCTTGGGGGCGCAACAATTGGGGACAGACTAACGTCCCAGGCGGATTGAGCAACGTGGTGTCCATCACTGCTGGATCATCTCACAATCTGGTCCTGAAGTCAGATGGGACAATCGCTGCCTGGGGAATGAATACCGACGGCCAGTCTACGGTTCCGGTTGATTTGTCAGGTGCGGAGGCGATTGCCGGTGGGATCTACAGCAGTCTAGCAATCGTAGGGGCCGGCCCGGCCGCGTCGTTCGAGCACACGAGTTTGCCTTCGTACGCGGATACCACCTTCTCCGCTTCTGTTTCCACTCTTCGAGGCCAATCCTACCGACTGGAGTTTGAAGACTCCTTGGATGCCGAGGACTGGACTCTCCTGCCACCGGTTCCGGGAGATGGCACGATCAAGCGATTGAGTGATTCTGCGGCCGGCTCACCAACTCGTTTCTATCGAGTACGGAGGTTGCATCCCTAGGAAGCCCAACACTTCGCTGCATTTAGCCCGGCCATCGCATCGCGGTTGCAATCGTTGCGTCCCGCGTGCCGGGTCGCTGAGCTCACCTATATTGGGCCGTTAGGCCACTTCCACGCGCATGAAACGATTGGGGCTCATTTTGGTGGTGGCGGGAGCAGTCGGTTTGGCTGTGATTGCGCTCGGGTTCGCCGCCGACTTTCAGCCGATGTGGATGCACTCAGCCAAGAGTTTGCCCGCCCGAGAGACATTCACACGGCATGAGGTGGTCGCAGCGTTGGTGGGGCATGTTGAGTATGTTCGCACTCGTTACTTGCTTGGAGTGATTTTCAGCGCCGTTGAAATTGCAGGCGCAGTGATTTTAGTTAAGAGTTCAGCAAGAGTATGACGACTTTGTGGCCTAACACCTGAAGGAATGTAGTTAACCCGGAGCGCAGCGGAGGGTTAATTGCATTCCCGGGTTGAACGAATCCGCGGCCCAAGTTCAGGAGGTCTCCCTACGCGGCTTCGGCTTTTTCGGCAGGACGGTCTTTGCGATTTGTTTTTCCGACCCCACTCCGACCCGCTCTCCGTCTGACGCTTGCCGGAGGGTTTGGCGGCCAAGTTTCGGTCGGGCCACTCGCCTTTGGCCGTCGTCGAGGCCGCAGCGCTTCGCCCTTCCTGCCGCCCGACTGGTTTCGTTGACCCACACTTCCTGGCCAGACAAAGTCCGGCGTCCCGCGAAGGCGATCGCGTTTGGCTCGGCTCCAGCTGGGCGGGACGCAACGGATCATGGCGGTCGGTTTGGAAAAAGCATCCGCTGCCCAGGGGACCACGCGCCCACCAAGCGCATCGCCTGCTGGCAGCGCGGACATTTTGGCGACGGATCGGGCGGCGGTGGAACCCGCAGCGGGGCGGACCCGCTCCTGCGGGCCGGCGGCACGGGCGTGGCGGGCCCGCAGCTCACGTCCCCCGTGGCGGTCACGCCGAGCTCGGACTGGAGCGGATGGGGCAACGGATTGCGGTTCCGGTTTTACGGCTCGACAGTTTTGGGGGTGCGGAGTATGTAGGTCTTCATGGTGTTGGCTCTTCGGTCATTCCTGGTTGTCTGGGGCGCGAGTCCCACACCTTGTGGCTCGGCGTTCCGCTTCACGGTTCGCAACCCACGCTCATCCCGGAGAGCAGACACCGCTCTCGCCCACAGCGAAAGCCATACTGACTGATATGGCCACTCGACGCCATGACACCAGAAGCATTCCATCGTATTGAGCAGGCTTTCAGTGTGACATTGCCTGACTGGTATCGGCGGAAGATTGTCGACTATCCATTAGCCGAGCCAGACGACGCGTTTTATTCAGACGAGGAGAGTATCGTTCGGTCCAATCAAGAGCTTCGTCGTGATGGTTGGTTTGGGTTTCCGTGGCCACGGGAGTTTTTTATCATCGGCGACGATGGCTGCGGTGATTATTACTTCATCGTGCCATGCACCGGCGACAAGCGCATTTTTATTGCCGACCATGAGGGCGGTCCTGCACCTGTATTCGACAAGCTAGGCGAGATGATTGTCCAGGCGGAGACGATTGAGCGGCATGTCAGCGATACGCAGGAGATTATTCGCGATGTCGCACAGATTAGAGAGCGCCGCAGAAACAAGAAATGGTGGCAGTTCTGGATATGAAGCCGTGGCCTAACAGTTTGGCGCGGTTGACGGCGAGCACTGGATTGAGTAGATCATGCTCATCGGTTCGCCCTGCATGAACACTTTTCAAATCATCTTTACACCGGCCAGCGCCGCGGAAGTCGCACGGCTGCCCAAGGAGTTGCAATTGCAGATCCTGGGCGAATTTCGCGGGTTGCCGCAGCAAGTCATCGGCACTGAGTTGGACGCGTTCGGAAAATTGGAGCGCGGCGGACGCAGCTTGCACCGGTTTCGCGTCGGCGATTACCGCGTCTATTTTGAGCGGCACGAACTCGGCGTGCTGGTGCATCGCATCCTGAGCCGGAACACGCTCAAGGATTTCTTCTATCGTTCCGGCCTGAAAGTCGAGGAAGACGAAGCGCTCCAGCAAAACCCGAAGTTCTGGGAGATGATCGAAGCCGCCCGCGTGACAAAGTGAGGCGGAAGGCGGAGGGCGGAGGGAAGTGTCCAACCTCGTTGGTAGCAGCCGACGTGAGGAGGCTCAAACCACCCGGTATTTTAGGCGGCAAAATTCAAAAGTCAGAGCCTCCTGACGTCGGCTGCCACCTTGCAGTAGCAGGCTCGGCTCACTGCACGTCTTCACCGAGCTCCACGTTCCAATACGCCAGATCAATGAAATGTTTCCAACTGTCGTGATGGTCGAGGCTGAAGTTGATCTGCACAAATGGCCGCCACTTGGGCCGCTTCGGTTTGCGGACCAGGTGGAGACCGGCTTCCTGCGGGGTGTGATTGGCCTTGCGCGTGTTGCAGGTGATGCACGAACAGACAATGTTCTCCCACGTGGTCGGCCCGCCGCGGTCGCGCGGGATCACATGATCGAGATTCAAATCTTTGCGATCGAACGTCCCGCCGCAGTATTGGCAGGTATCCTGGTCGCGCTCAAAAATGTTGTGCCGCGTGAACTTCACTTCCTTCTTCGGCAGCCGGTCGTAGGCGAGCAGCAGAATCACGCGCGGCAGCCGGATACGGAAGGAAATGGTCCGGATGGATTCGGGATGCGGCGCTTGCTGGGACAGATCGTGCCACGCGGAAAAATTGTAGGTTTGAAACGAGCCATCAGCGTGGTCGAGGACCACCTGCGCGTGGCCTTGGAAGAGCAAAGTGAGGGCGCGGCGCGCGGTGCAGACATTGACGGCCTGCCACAGGCGGTTTAACACGAGCACATGTTGGTTCAGCACCGAGCTCATAATTCAAACAACGCTGGCGCAAACGCTAGCATGAACGCGGCGCGGATGTCAATTTCCACACGGATTTCGGGTGCGACCAGAAGTGGCGGTCAATCCGGGTGGTAGGAGTGTTCGCGCTGCGAACACTCCGCCCGCGCAGAGCGGGCGGAACATGCGGTGACTCGGACGTGCCGCTGGACGCGGCACGACGGCTCGCAGCGCGAGCCGTGCTACCACACTGACCGCCACTTCCAGTCGCACCCACGGATTTCCCCGCGGATCTCCAAAATCAATTGGGCGCCGCCGGACGTCGACCGGATAGTGTCATGCGAATGGAACGCCGTGTTCACGCGGCCAGGCGAGCGCCGTCGCCGGTTGCTGCCGGATAAATCCGGCGTTCCGGGGACTGTGACCGAATGCCCCAACTCAATTCGTTGCCAATCGCCGCCGCGCTCCGCTAACCTTGCGGGATGAAACAGTTGTGCGCGCTTTTCGTTTTGGTGCTGGCCCTCGGCCGGTTGTCGGCCCCCGCGCAAAGTGTCGATGATCAATACGTCGGCATCTACAATCTCATTCAACAAGGCGACGTGCTCACCGCCAGCCAGCCCGCCGAGGCGTTGACCAAATATCTGGCGGCCCAAACGGCGCTGCAACGACTCCAGACTCTCAGTCCCGACTGGAATCCCAAAGTCGTCAACTTCCGGCTCGGTTACCTGGCGGATAAAATTTCCGAACTGCCCGGCGTGAAACCCCGCGGCGGCGCCCCGGTGGTCGTGCCCAAGGTCGTCAAGTCGGAGTCGGCGGCCGCTGCAGCTTTGGCCGAAACCCGGCTGCCGCCATTGACCGAAGCGGAGCAGCAGCTCCGCGGGTTGCAGGACGACGTGCGGCGGTTGCAGGCGCAAAATACAATTTTGGAAGCCAAGGTTCGGGAAGCGCTTGCCACGCAACCCGCCGCGATTGACCCGCGGGAACTGGTCAAGGCGCAGGAAAAGATCCAGTCGTTGCTCAAGGAAAATGAATTGCTCAAGGCCACGGCCGGTCCCGAGCCAGTCCAAATCAAACCCGCCGGTAACAACCAGGAGCTGGAGGAAACCAAGCGCTCCCTTGGGGAAGCCAATCGCAAACTGGTGGAGCAGACGGAGCGCGCGAGTTCCCTCGCCGCCGAAAAAGAATCCCTCCAGCAACGCCTGGCCCGACTGACCGCCGAAACCGAGGGCACGAATAATCCGGCCGGCCTGCGGTCGGCCCTTCAGGACGCGTACCGCAAGCTAGCGGAACAGACTGCGGCGGCGCGCCAGCTCGCGTCCGAACGCGAGGTTTTGCAGCAGCGCGTCAGTAAATTAGCCGCGAGCGCCGAAGCCGCGGAGGCGTTGCGCGCGGAGAATGAATTACTCAAACAACAACTCGCGCAGCTCAAGGTCGCGGCCCCGCCGGCCAGCCTGGTGGAGGCGGGTAATCGGCGCGCCGCCGAAGCCGAGGCGCGCCTGGCTGCCTTGCAGTCGGATGCCGAGGTCTTGCGCCTCGAGAAAAGCGCGCTCGAAAACCGATTGAAAACCAAAGCCCCCGCGCCGGCCAAGGCCGCCGGCAGTCGCGAGGCGGACCGGCAACGGATCAAACAATTGGAGGCGGAACGCGACGCGGCGTTGCAGAAACTGGCTGCCTTAAGCAAGACGCCGCCGCCCAGTTCGACGCAAGCTCTGACCGACCAGGTGGAAAAATTGACCCAGGAGATCGCCGGGTTGCGTGCGCGCTTGAATGTGTTTGAGGCGCAGAAAGTGCCGTACAGCGTCGAGGAGCTGGCGTTGTTTAAACAGGCCAGCCCGCAAGCCATCGCCCCGGACAGCGCGGCCGGGAAGAAAATGCAGCAACAACTGCCCGCCGGCACGACGGCCCTCGCGGTCGAGGCCCAACGGCATTTCGCTGCGCGGGAGTATGACCAAGCCGAGGCGAAGTATCAGGATATTTTGCGGGCGGACGAAAAAAACAGCGCCACGCTGGCGAATCTGGCGCGCGTCCAAATTGAGAACCACCATTTCGCGGAGGCGGAGCAGAATATCCGGCGGGCCCTGACGGCCACGCCCGACGATGCGTACTGCCTGTTCCTGCTCGGCTACCTGCAACTGCAACAGGAAAAATATGCCGAAGCAGTGGACCCGTTGACGCGGGCGGTGGCGGCCAACCCGAAGAGTGCGGAAATTCAGAACTGCCTCGGTGTGGCCTTGAGTCATCAGGGGCTACGCGGTCCGGCGGAAACGGCCTTTCGCAAGGCTATTCAAAATGATGCGAGTTACGGCAGCGCCCACAACAATCTGGCCGTGATGTATGCCGAGCAAACCCCGCCGCTTGTGGAACTCGCGCGCTGGCATTACCAGAAAGCCCTGACGGCCGGGCAGCCGAAAAATCCGGAGCTGGAAAAGATTTTGGATCGGAAAGCGCCGGCGCCCTCGGCCCCGTGAACTAGTCATTGGCCAGCGATCGCCGCCGGCGCGAGTAATTTCAAAATCGCGAGCGTGTTGAGCGCGGCTTTGGGGACGAAGCTGCTGCGCTCGACGTATTCCGGGAGCTTCGTACCGTCGGGACTGCGCTCGGAGCAGTGGTCATTGTCGCCCCAGGGCCCCAGGCCATCGAGCGTGGGCACGGCGTCCCACAGCTGATTGCCGTCGCTCAAACCACCGCGCTCCTGAAGGTTAATGGGGTAATTCAACTCCTCGCCGGCCTGGCGCCAAAGCGCGAACAGCCGATCCGTGTCGCCATTGCGCGGCCACGGGCGGCTTTCGTTCAGGATCTCAACCTGAATCGTGCAGGGAAATTTGTCTGTCAGCGCATGCACTTCACCCGGGCCGGCCAAGGCGAGCAACGCGGTCTTCGCTTGCTGGTAGATCTCCGGGGTGAAGGCGCGAAATTCTCCTTCGGCGCTCGCCTCATGAGGAACGCGATTCAGCACCGTGCCGCCCGTGACGGTGGCGACGTTGAAGGTGAGGTCGCGCGCATAATCGGTCAGCGCGGCGATGCGGGTGAGCAATTGGGCGAGTTGAACCACGGCATTGGCGCCGTGCGAATGTTTTCCGCCCGCGTGCGCGCCGCGGCCGGTGACGGTCACGCGCCAGGCGGCCCGGCCTTTACGCGCCCCGACGACCAGGTGCTCTTCGCCGAGCCGTCCTTCGGCCTCAAACACGAGCGCGGCGAGCGTGTGCTCGTTGAAGCGGGCGCGGCAGAGGTCACCAAAGTCGGGGGCCAATATTTCCTCCGATGAATTCAGGAGCAGTTGCCACGTCGTCGCCGCGAAGGCGGCGGGCGCTTGGGCTTGCAGCGCCTGGAGCACGAGCCACATCATAACCGTGCCGCCCTTGATGTCATTGGTGCCGGGACCAAAGATGCGGTCGCCCTCCACTTGCCAGCGGAAATTATTGCGGGCTTCCTCTTCCGGCGGGAAGACGGTGTCGAGATGCGAAATCAAGGCGAGGTTTTGGGGGCCGCGGCCCCGCCGGGTGAGGACGAGATGTTCGCCGAATTCAGAATTCGTGGACGGAACACACTCTGACGTGAAACCCAGCGGCGCGAAGGCGTCGGCGGTGACCTGGCCCAGTTGCTTCAGCCCGGTGCGATTGAGGGTGAAGCTGTTGATCCCCACCATTTGCCGCAGGAGGTCCAGGGCGGCCGGAAGTTGGGCGTCGAGGAATTGATTCAGCAGCACCGGATTTAGCATGGCGGCAGGGTGGAATGTTCTGGTCGTTTGGTCAACGCGGCAGGGTTTCGGCGCCGAGTCGTAGGCTTACGGCAGCAAGCCGCGCTAAGCAAAATGCCCGGTAGGGTCAGCGCGCTGCGCTGACCGCCGGCCCGTGCAGGGCCGGAACCGCCTTCTGTTTTTTTCACCCCCGGCGGTAACCGCGTTGCGCCGCTCTGCGCGGCGCTGGTCATCGCAGCGCGATGACCCTACCTGCTTCGTAATGCGACAGGCTTGTCTAGCCGAGCGTCGGATTGGGGTGCGGGCCGTCGTCAATGGCGGACGGATTCGATGCGCTTGCCACGAATCTTTTTGCTGGGGAAATCCCAGAGCAACCAGTCGTCGTCCGGAACGAAGCGGTCGAGCTTGGCGTCCCATTTTTTCGGGAGGTTGCGGTTGAGTTTCTCGACGAAGGGCAGGAGCGGTCGCTGCGGCGGGAATTGTTTTTCGTGCTGATCCAGGGCGATGTCCGTGCGCCAGCCGAACCGTTGGCGATAAGGGGCAAAACCGAACCCGTCAAAAAAGTTCTCGCCGCCGACGAGCGGGATGTACCACAAGCTCGGAATGCCGCGCGGGTTTTCCTTGATGGGAATCTCCATTTCCAGGCGTTGCAGCAACGCCAAACCGCCCGGATCGGCCTGCAGCCGCGCGCGCAATTCGTGCAGCGCCGGAAACACCACTGGGGGACTTACGAAGAGCACGGGTTTGTGCTGCAGCGTTGCCATGATGATTTCATGGGGCGTGCCGACACTATAAATGTTCGTCGGGCAATAGGAGATGCTGAAGTCGCTGGTGTCCACCATCCGCAAATCGATGTGCAGCGTCTCCCAAAATTGCTTCGCGCACCAGGCCCGGGCCTGCGCTCCCGCCTTCCCGCCGCCGTATGTCCAGCGACGGCGGATGCGGTCGCCACTCTTCGCGTCTTCGCGTCCGTATTCGTGCAGGCCGCGCACTTCCGGCTTGAACCACGGGTCAAACACCGTGACCCCCATTTCCTGGAGAAACTGGCTGACGCGATTACGCCAGCCCGAGTGTTTCTCCGTCGCCCGCGACGCGACAAAATCCATGGGGCCGGAAAGATAGACGCGCGCGCCTTGTAACAACCGGCTGGTTCGCTTGGTGCGTGGCATGGGCGGGACGATAAAGTCCGCCGGTGAGCGGTTCAAGTCTGGAGAGACGGGACGGTTCGGGGTCGGAGAATTTTGCGCGCGAAATTTGCGTCGTCAGCCGGGCGCAGGTTCGTTAAATTCCGCCGGTGTTATCGCCGAAACCGTGGAAACCCGAAGCCGTGCTGCGCTTGCTGCTCGGGATCTTCCTCTGCGTTTTCGTTGGCACTTTGCTGACCCTGCTGGTGCGGAGCCCGAATGGCGGGAAGCCGGAACCGACCCTGGGCCGGACGCTGGTGAGCTTGGTGTGCTTTCAAGGCGCGTCGCTGGCGCTGGTTTGGCGTTTCCTCCGGGAACAGGAAATGGGTTGGGCGGAGGCGTTCGGGTTCCGCAACCAGCGCGGTCGCGCGCTGCTCTTGGGCGGCCTGGGCGTGGCGGTGTTTTTCCCGGTTGGACAATTGTTACATCTCGCGTCCTTCAAGTTGCTGACTTGGTTGCACCTTGACCCGGAAGGGCAGGCGGCGGTGGAACTCTTGCGCGGCGCCGCCGGGGGACCGGCGCTGATTGCCATCGCACTGATCACCGTCGTCCTGGTGCCGCTGGCCGAGGAACTGGTCTTCCGTGGCATTCTCTATCCAGCGATCAAGTATGCGGGCTTTCCCCGGCTGGCGCTGTGGGGCACTTCGTTGCTTTTTGCGACGATCCATTTCAATCTCGCCAGCTTTCCCCCCTTGTTGGTGCTGGCGCTGGTGCTGGCCTGGCTTTACGAGAAAACGGACAACCTGCTCGCCCCGATTGCGGCCCACGGCTTGTTTAACGCGGTCAACCTGGGCTTGCTGTTCCTATCCGAAGAATTCAGCCGCGCCCTGCCGGCCCCTTCATGAACGAGTTTGAACTCATCGCCCGGCTCACGTGCGCGTTGCCGACCAATGAATCCGTCGTGGTGGGTGCGGGGGATGATTGCGCCGTGTTGGACGTGGGCCTCGGCGACCGATGGCTGTTGTTCAAAACGGACGCGGTCGTGCAGGGAATTCATTTCACGGCGGACGTGCCGCCGGAAAAGATCGGACGCAAGGCGCTCGCCCGGTGTATGAGCGACATTGCCGCGATGGCCGGTACGCCCACCGCGGCCGTCGTGACGATCGCGCTGCCGCAGAATTTTGTGCCGGAGTTGGTGGAGCAGATCTACGTCGGGTTGAACGCGCTGGCCACGCAGCATGGCGTGGCCGTCGTGGGCGGTGAGACGACCACGAACCCCGCGGGCCTGCTGATTTCCGTGGCGCTGATTGGATTTGTTCCCCGCGGCAAAGCGTTGTTGCGCTCGGGCGCGCAGGTCGGCGATGCGATCTTCGTCACCGGCGAACTTGGCGGCTCGCTGGTCGGCCGGCATTTGGAGTTCGAGCCGCGCCTGGCCGAGGCGCGCTGGTTGGTGGCGCATTTTGCCATTCATTCGCTCATGGACGTGAGCGATGGACTGGCCGGCGACCTGCGACACCTTCTCAGCGCCAGTCGCGTTGGGGCGCTGCTACACAAGTCGGCGGTGCCCATCAGCCGGGCAGCGAAGGCCGCCGCCCGCAAGGGGGATGCAGCCAAGCCCGCCTTTGTGGCGGCGCTCACCGACGGCGAGGACTTTGAATTGTTGTTCACGGTGGCGAGCCGGGACGCCGTGCCGCTGCTCGACGCGTGGAAGGAAAAATTTCCCGGCCTCAAGCTGAGTTGCATCGGCAAAATCATCGCAGGGGAAGGCATCCAACTGCGGGACCAAACAGGGATTCGTCCCCTCACGGCGCATGGCTACGTTCATTTCTCATAGTCCAGCAGAGACGGAAGCGCTGGGCGAATCGTGGGGCCGGGCCACCCAGCACGGACAGGTCATCGCGTTAAGCGGCGACTTGGGCGCGGGCAAGACGCAATTGGTTAAAGGCATTGCGCGCGGGTTGGGAGTGACGGCCCGGGTGCATTCGCCGACGTTCACCCTGGTCAATGAATACGCCGGCGGGCGGCTGCGGTTGTTTCATCTGGATTTGTATCGGCTCGAAACGCCGGAGCAGATTCACAGCGCCGGGCTGGAAGACTACTGGCAGCCGGACGGAGTAACGGTGGTTGAATGGGCGGAACGGCGCGTGACCGCCGGCGGCTGGGAGCGGGCGGGGGGAAGTTTGCTCCAAGTCACCATGGTCGTGCGGGGCGAAACGGAACGGCAAATTGATTATGAAAATTTTGGCCCTGGAATTTAGTTCCTCGCCGCGGGGCGTCGCCGTTTTGGACCTGGAGGCGGGCATGGTGGCGGAAGTGGTGGACCCAACGGCCGGCCACACTATGAAACCATTTGCTATGATCGAATCCGCGCTCCGACAGACGAGCCTGGAGCGGGAGGAAATTGATTGTGTGGTGGTCGGATTGGGACCGGGTTCGTACACAGGCGTTCGCGCCGCGATCGCGCTGGCGCAGGGCTGGCAACTCGCCACGGGCGCAAAACTGCTCGGCCTCAGTAGCGCGGAAGGCGTGGCCGCGCAGGCCCAGGTGGAGGGAATCACGGGCATGTTCAGCGTGGTGATTGACGCGCAACGGGAGGAATTTTATCTGGCGGAGTATGAGGTTTTCCCGGACGGGATGCGGGAAATTGCGCCTTTGCGGCTGGCGTCGCTTGTGGAAGTGCGCGGGCGGGCGGGGGCTGGAGAACAGTTGGTAGGGCCAGAAGTCACCCGGTGGCTTCCGAATGGGAAGCAGGTGTTCCCCAGGGCGGTGCGACTGGGGGAACGCGCCGCGACGCGGAGCGATTTCGTGGCCGGTGAAACGCTGGTGCCGATTTATTTGCGGGAAACCCAGTTCGTCAAGTCGCCCCCGGCGCGCTGTCTTCCCGCCACGCCCAAGCCGTGAGCCCCGGTCGTCGCGGGTACGGACGAAGGATCACCGACCAAGCGGCAGGACCCGCCAGCGTTCATCGGCCTTGCTTCATCTGCCGGTGGACGAAAAAGTAGTACATCGCGCCGATGCCGGTGAGGCCGCCGATCAGCCAGAAGGTGACCCGGTGCATATCGCCTTTGCTGATGTCACCCCCGATGTTCACGCCGAGCCAGCAGAGGACCGCACACCAGAGAGCCGAACCGGCCAGCGTGTAGAGCGAGTATTTCCAGAAGTTCAGCCGGACGATGCCCGCGGGCAGGCCGATAAGATGGCGGACGACGGGCAGCAGGCGGGAGGCAAAAATTCCGAACGCGCCATAGTGCGAGGCCCAGCGCTCCGCGCCTTCAATCTTTGCCGGCGCGATGAAAAAATATTTGCCGTAACGCAACACGAACGGGCGACCGGCCAGCCGGGCCACCCAATACATCACCGTGGCGCCCAGCCAGGAACCAATGGCGCCAGCGACGACCAGGCCGAGCTGCGCGGACCAGCCGGTGAAGTGATGGCCCAGAAACGACAGCCCGTCCCGGCTCCAAGCCAGGTGAGCCGCCGGCGGGATGACGACTTCGCTGGGCAGGGGCACGATGGAACTTTCAATGGCCATGAGCAACGCCACCAATAGGTAACCGCCCGTTTCGAGCGAACGCAGATACCAATCAATCAGGGGCTGCAGCATTTGTTTCATCCGGCGGCAGGGTTATAACCGAATCACGAAGCGAAGCAATTCGCGAATTATCGGCCGCTGGGATTTACGCTTTCCGTCCCACGCGGTGGCGGTCTAACCTCGCGGGGTTATGGACTGGCTCACGAACCTCAATTGGCAGGCTGGCTTTAGCGACGGCCGATTTTTCTGGATCGAATGGCATTTCTGGAAGGTGATCGGTTGGACGGGGAACGTGGTGTTCTTCTCGCGCATTATCGTGCAGTGGATTGCCACGGAAAAACGCAAGCGCGTGGTCGTGCCGTCGGCATTTTGGTGGTTGAGTCTGGCCGGAACGTGGCTGCTGTTGAGCTACGCGCTTTACCGGCGCGACCCCGTGTTTATCGCGGCTTACGCGGTGGCTTGGATTCCCTATATTCGCAATTTGATCATCCATCGCCGACACAAGCAGGCGCACTTGGCCTGTCCGACTTGCGAAGTCTCCTGCCCGCCTCAATCCAATTTTTGTTTTGCGTGCGGGGCGCCGCTCGCGCCGCGCGACCCGGCCCGCTGATCGTTATTTCTTCGGGGTTGCGGGTGCGGCGGCTGGCGGTGCTGGGTTGGTAACCGGAACACCGTATTTGCTTAGGATCGGAACGTAGTCCGGATGCGATTTCCCATAATCCGCCAACCGTGCTACGGCGGCCTGGAGTGCCTGTACTTGCTTGTCAAACGAGCTGCCTTGTTTGCTCAGCGCGTTGGCAATTTGGCTGGCTTGCAAGACCTGGGGTTCCAATTGCTGTACGAGCCGGCCATGGTAACCCGCCTCCCGCCAGAAAAACAAACACAGCGAGCCGAGCACCAGTAACAGTACGATGCGGAAGATGTTCGCCTGCGCTTGAAGGTCGGTGCACAGCCGCTTCATTTCCCCGAGTTCGGGGTCGCCCGCTGGATTATTTACGCTGGAATCACTCATATCGGGTCATTTGCCGGCGGGTTTGGCGACGGTGGGTGCTGACTTCGCAGGCTTGGCGCCGATCGCCTCCAGCGTCGGATCAATCGCCGGATGCGTCTTGCTGTATTCCAGCGTTTCGCTCACCAGACTGTTGGCAATGTTTTGCGCCGTTTGCAGCCGGTTAAGCTCCGCGAGTATCACCTGATAGGTGCGAAACGACTTGGTCTTGTTGTAATACTTGAGGCCTGAAACCAGCAGCAGGACCGTTCCCACGACCAAGGCCCAGTTTAAGAAAGTTGTAGTTGTTCCGGTGCTTTTCAATTCCATGTCCGATGAGTTTAGCCACTCGGCGACCGATGTCCATTGAGTATTTTGCGCTGGCGGACGATCGACTCCCTCCGCGAAAAGGAACGCGGCAAGAAAACTGGCTTGCTGGCCCGTCAGGGAAAGCGGCGCTGGTGGGGCGGTGCTGGCAAATTTCGGGGCCGCGCTGCGGCGGAGCCACGGCCTTTGGGGATGGGGGTGAATCAGGCGGAACAGCAAGCAAGGCCCGGAGTCTGGCGCCCGAATAATTTCTCGAGTCCCGCTTGGGGCGGCCGGACCGGCGCTCAGCGCTGCACCGCGCCAGCCAACCCGGGGCGGCGGCCGGGTTAAGCAGCATCCGCGTTCCGCGTTCCGCTGGCGTCCATCATTACGTTTGACACGCGACGGTTGTCGGCAAATCATTTCGCCCCGGTTGCCAGAGTAGCTCAGGGGTAGAGCAGAGGACTCATAAATCGAAAAGGCACTTTTTCAGTTTCTCCGCCGGAATCCTCCTCCGTCCTCACCACTCATCATCGCCCCGTAAACAAAGGCCAAATCGCGTTTGCGAGGTTTGAGCGTGTCTGCTGGAGTCCTCCCAAGAAATCGCAAATTGGATCGTCGGGTTACAAGTTTGGGTTACAAGTTTCAAAGCGACGACGAATGTCGTAGGAGCGGGGGGGGGGGCGCGGCGTGAGACCGGGGGTGAGTTGATGTAATGGATTTGGGCGCGAAAAATTTTATCCCAAAAGGGCCGTCGGCTTCGGTGACGCCGACGCCAACCGCTGGCGCAAATCATTTCGATGGGGGTGGAGGTTCCCGCCAGGCCGCGGGCTGCAATCGGTAATTGAGGTCGGGAATTTCTATGAAGCGGAGAAATTAGATTAGCCACACCGCCGGCCGACGCGAGGTCGGCCGACGTGGTTATTCGCGAGGCGGCCCGGCGCCGCGTCGTTCATTTGTCGGCGCCGTGATGCTCCCGCTGCACCGTGAGGTGATAGGTCACATCCAGACTGAAAGAACCGTCGGCATTGGCCGCCGTGAAGTGGAGGGTATGCTTGCCCGCCGCCAACGGCGCGAGCATCAAATAATAACCGTCGTCCACCGAAGGCCCGTAGGTCCCGGCGGTCAGCCCCGGCAGCCACCCCAATGCCTGCAACACATTGTTATCCGGGAAGGTGACCATGTAATCCTCGCCGGCCGGCGTCTGACAGCGATAGGCCGACAGGTTCGGCACCGGCCGACCGTCAATCTGGCAGGTGAGGGTGACGAAAGCATTCATCAAGTCCCCGATGATGCTGCGGGCCAGGACATCCTGCGCGGGCGACCACGGGTTGTCGCCAAACGCGGGAAGATTGACCCAGACCTCGTTGGCGATGGGGAAGAACAGCGCCTTGCCGGCGGGCAGGGTAACCGTCCGCTCGGTCGCCCCGGTGCCGAAAGCTCCGGCCAGAAACCAGACCGGCCCGGATTGTCCGACGCCGGCATTCTGGCCCGTTGAATCCATCACCGGGTTGATGTCCGCGGGGATGGAGTAAGCCCAGCGCCACCACGCCCCGCTCCATTCCCCATAGGCCTTGCCGTAGGGATGCGATTGAATCGGGAAGATGTGCGGGTGGTTGTCCTTGTCGCCATCCGCCCGCGCGGTGGAAGCCGGGCCGAACGACAGGATGGCCGTGGCCAGCAAGGCTGGCATGAGTCCCCGGGTGAGGAACGATTGGGTTGGTGTTGTTATTGCATTTTTCATGGTTTTTCTTTCTCTCCGGCGATTGGCCGGAGCTGGTTTTTGGTTTTGGTTTTTTGCTTCTTAAGAACGGATTCCGTTTTGAGTTTCCGAACCTAAAATCTGAATGGAGCCGGTTTGAAAACCCGCCCGGTGAGGGCACCGGGCCTGCAAGCCAAATGGGTTCCGGTGGGATTTTGTAGGCCGCGTGCCCTCACGCGGCTTTTCAGTTTCAGACCAGGTTTCAAAATGGCCTTTGGCATTGGGGGCTCTCGGTTGAAAAAGGTGGTGCGTTACGGTTGCACGGTGCGGTAGAAGCCGGCGCCGGGCGGCGGGGACGTTTCGTGATATTCGATGAGGCCGAAGGCGGGCGCGGTGTTCGTGACGATGTCGGACCACGGGCCGGTCACGCTTGGGGCGCGCTGCAATATGTAGGTGACACTGGAACGACCTTCGATGTTGATGAAGTAGCCGCCACTGCCGTCCGGTACGAGAGTGAGCGTAGGTGGCGGGCCGAAGCCGGTGAAGATGTAGGCCGCGCCGGAATAAGGGGCGCTGTTGTCGCTCCCGTCGCCGTTCACGCCGGTGGCGTTGCTGGCCTCCCCATAAGCCCCGACTACCACCGTATCGCCCGCTATTGCCACCGCGCCGAGTCGGTCACCCCCCCCGGTGTTGGAGGCTTTGAGATAGGCTTGCTGGGTCCAGGTTGCTCCGTTGCGCACGAAGACGTAGGCTGCCCCGGAACTTGCGGTGCTGTTGTTATTCTGATTGCCGTTCGCCCCGGTGGCGTCGCTCGACTCCCCATTCGCACCTACCACCACCGTATCGCCCGACACTGCCACCGGGATGCCGAACCTGTCTTGCGCATCGGTGTTGGAGGCTTTGAGATAGGCCTGTTGGCTCCAGGTCGCTCCACTACGCGCAAAAATATAGGCCGCGCCGGAGTCTATGGCGCTGCTGTCGTTCTGGTTACCGTTCACTCCCGTGGCGTTGCTGTCTTCCCCAGCCGCACCGATCACTACAGTGTCGCCCGATACCGCCACCGCCCCGCCGAAAGAGTCCCCCGCCCTGGTGTTCGAGGCTTTGAGATAGGCCTGTTGGCTCCAGGTCGCTCCACTACGCGCGAAAATGTAGGCCGCGCCGGAGTCTATGGCGCTGCTGTCATTCTGGTTACCGTTCACTCCCGTGGCGCTGCTGTCTTCCCCAGCCGCACCGATCACTACAGTGTCGCCCGATACCGCCACCGAACTACCGAAGCGGTCATCCGCCCCCGTGTTCGAGGCTTTGAGATATGCCTGCTGGCTCCACGACGTGTCGCTGCGCACGAACACGTAGGCTGCGCCAGAGTTGGCGGCGCTGTTGTCGCTTTGGTCGCCATCCACCCCCGTGGCATTGCTGGACTCGCCAGGAGCCCCGACCACGACCGTATCGCCCGACACAGCCACCGACGATCCAAACCTTAAGAAAACGTTGTTCGCCTCGGTGTAAGAGGCTTTGAGATAGGCCTGCTGACTCCAATCCGCGCCGTTGCGCACGAACACGTAGGCTGCACCGTTATACCAGGCATGATTGTCGCTCTCGTCGCCGTTGACGCCGGTTGCGCTGCTTCCTTCCTGAAGCGCCCCGACCACCACCGTGTTGCCCGACACTGCCACCGACCAGCCGAAGCCGTCCTGGGGATCGGGATTCGAGGCTTTGAGATAGGCTTCCTGGGTCCAAGTTGTCCCGTTGCGCACGTAGACGTAGGCCGCGCCGGACACTCCGGCGCTGTTGTCGGTCTGGTCGCCGTTCACTCCGGTGGCGTTGCTGGACTCCCCAACCGCCCCGACCACGACCGTGTCGCCCGACACCGCCACCGAAGACCCGACCTCGTCACCCGCGCCGGTGTTGGAGGCTTTGAGATAGGCTTGCTGGGCGATGGGGTCAATGGTCAGCGGGTAACGTGCGCCGCGTTCGTCCACTACAAGATTGATGATTGACGATTGATGATTGACGATTTGGGCGAGGGCGCGCGCGGTGGATTCGGGCTGGGAACATCCAACATTGAACATCCAACATCCAACATCCAAAGTTGAAATGGCAGCGGACGGCTCATTTTCATTGGATTCTGCCACAACCTCAAACCGCGCCGGAAGTTTTTGCCCGTCGGCGTCGAGCACGGTCAACTCCGAGTAGGTCAGGGCCGCCGCGCCTTGCGCATCCACGAAGCGCACACCGCGTCCGTCCGCCAGCACTTCCGGGCGCAGGCCACCGCGCACCGCGAGGGTGAAGGTGAGCGGAACTGCCCCCTCACCCCGTCCCTCTCCCCCGCCGAGGAGGAGAGGGTGATCGAAGATCGGGTGAGGGGGCCGCTCGCGAACCGTGAAGCCGTGTTCCAGGCCGTGCCGGTCGTTCACGAACCATTCCTGCAACGTCGCATCCCAATCGTAAGTCACACGCGGGCCGACGGTGTTCACACGGGGTTGGCCGCTGACGGTGCGTTCACTGCCGGCGAAACCGTAGCTCTGGAGTTCCAATCCCCATTGCCAGGTCCCCATTGCCAGGTCCCCATTGCCAGGTCCCCGTTGCCAGGCTCTCCGTGGCAGCCGACGTAAGGAGGCTCTGATCAATTTCGGGTTTCTGATTTCTGATTTCTGATTTTACAGAGCGAGCCTCCTCACGTCGGCTGCTACGAGGCTCAGGCTGAACCGTGAACCCCCGACCATCAAAGCGGGTCTGCCATTGCTGGCCGGGATTGCGCGCCTTATACCCGCCGTCCACGGGGAAGGCGCCGTGGCGCTGCCGTTCATATTGCTGGCGGATGCTTGACCACTCCGACGCGCTCAACCCCTCCGGCACGGCGTCGGGCGCGGCGAGCTTTTGCGGACGGCCCGATGGTGCGGGGGCGGCCCAGACCGCTGGTGAAAGGAGCGTCGCCAGCATTAGCGTGGCGCCGATTATCGGAGCAGACAGCTTTGTTTTCATATAGGCGTGTTTACGGGGAGCGGAGGCGGTAGAAACGGGTAGGATAATTCGTCCACTCGGGATCGCTGAAATACGACCAGCCGTCGGTGAGGGTGTTGGTGACCACCGGAGACCAGATGGGATTGGCCAGGTTCGCGCAGGCTTCCACCACCACGTCGAGGTTCGCTGCCCAGGAGATGATGAAACCGAACCCGTTCGTCTGCACGCCAAAGCTGGGACCGCTGGTCAGAATTAATGGGTTCGGCAGCGACCAGAGCGCGGTAGGACGACCGTCAAATGTCGGCTCCCAACCCGTGGTGCCCGGCAGGTAATAGATGGTTGCGCTGGTGTCACCGCCGAACACGGAAGAATCGAGGACGGGCGAGTTTCCTTGGAAATAGACGGCCGTTAGATTGGGACAGTAATAGAACGCATCGTTTCCGAGACTGGTGACGCCATTGCCGATCGTAACGCTCGTCAGGCCGATGCAGGAAGAAAACGCCCGGGTCCCGATGTGCGCGACACGGTTGGGAAGCGTGACGTTGGTCAGGTTGTTGCAGTAATTGAAGGCATAATCCCCGATGCTGGTCAGGCTGCCGGGCAGTGTGATATTGGCCAGACTGATGCAGTCATAGAATGCATTGCTCCCGATTCTGGTAACTCCGTTGCCGATTGTGACAGTCGTCAGCGCGGCGCAGTAAAAGAACCCATAGTCGCCGATGTTCGTGACGCTGTTGGGGATTGTGACGTTGGTCAGGTTGGCGCTGCCTCGGAATGTCCCGTACCCGATGGTGGTAACGCTGTTGGGGATCGTGTAGCTTCCGGCTTTGCCATTCGGAAATTGGATGAGCTCGGTCTGGCCCTTGTTGAGCAGGACCCCATCCACACTGCGATAAAAGGAATTGGCGGCCGCCACCGTGATCGCCGTCAGACTGTTGCAGGAAGCAAACGCCCCAGTCCCGATGTTGGTGACGCTTTCAGGTATGGTGATGCTAGCCAGACTGAAGCAGTCATAGAACGCCGCGTTCCCGAGGCTGGTCAAGCTGGTGGGTAGGACTACGCTGGGGAGGCGAACGCAAGATGCGAATGCTCCGTCCCCAATGGTGATCACACTCTCGGGGAGGACGACGTTGGTCAGGCTGGTGCAGGCATGGAACGTCCCGGCCTCAATGTTGGTGACGCTGTTGGGGAGCATCACGCTGGTCAGGCTGCTACAGGAATCGAATGCGCTCCCTCCGATGCTGCTGATGCTATTGGGGAGCGTGACGTTCGTCAGGCCGCTGCAGTAGGCAAATGCCGTGTTCCCGATGCTGGTGATGTTGTTGGGAATCGTGACGCGGGTCAGACTGGTGCAGGCATGGAACGTTCCGCCTCCGATCCGGGTGATGTTGGTGGAAATCGTGATGCTGGTCAGACTGCCGCATGAGTCAAACGCATCGTCCCCGAGATAGGAAACACTGTTTGGGAGCGTGGCGTTCGTCAGACTGACGCAGCCAGAAAACGCCGCCCATCCAATGCTGGTGACGCTTTCCGGAATTGTCATGTCCGGCAGCAGACTACATGCATAGAACGCATAATCCCCAAGACTGGTGACGCTGCCAGGGATTATGATGCCCGTCAGGCTGCTGCATGAATAAAACGCATTGGCTCCGATGCCGGTGACATTCTGGCCGATTGTGACACTGGCCAGTCCGTTGCAGGCTTGGAATGCTGAATCCCCGATGCTGGTGACGCTGTTGCCAATCGTAATGCTCGTGAGGCTGTAGCAACCAAAAAATGCGGCATTTCCGATGTTGGTGACAGTATTGGGGATCAAGTAACTTCCGCCTTTACTCGTCGGGAACTGGATCAACTCGCTCTGGCTCTGGTTGAATAAAACTCCATTCCCGCTGCTGTAGCTGGAATTGGCGGCATCCACCGCGATGCTGGTCAGGTTGAAACAGGATCGAAACGCGCCGTCACCAATGCCCGTCACGCTATTGGGAATGGTGACGCTGGTCAGGCCGAAACAATATTGAAATGCATAATTCCCGATGTTGGTCACGCTATTGGGAATCGTGCCGTTGGTCAAACTGCTACAATCAAAGAAGGCCCCGCTCCCGATGCTGGTGACACTGTTGGGAATTGCGTAGTCTCCAGTTTTACCCGGCGGGAATTGGATCAGCTCGGTCTGGCCCTTGTTGAACAATACTCCGTTCCCACTGCTGTAGCTGGCATTGGCCGCATCCACCGTGATGCTGGTCAAGTGGTTGCAGGATCGGAACGCACCCTCGCCAATCAGGATGACCCCGGTGCCGATTGTGACATTGGTGAGGCCGGCGCAGGCTAGAAACGCGTTGTCCCCGATGTTGGTCACGCTGTTGGGGATCGTTGCGCTGGTCAAACTGCTGCAATTGAAAAAGGCAGCGCGTCCGATACTGGTGACGCTGTCAGGGAGCATAACGCTCGACAGACTGCTGCAGGACTCGAATGCCCAGTCCCCGATGCTGGTGACCGGCAAGCCGTTGAGCGTGCCAGGGATGCTCACCGCTCCGCCGAGGCCTGTGTATCCGGTGATGGTGATCGCACCGTTATTGGTCATGTAAGTGAACTGGGCTTGGGCCAGAACCGGCAGTGTCAACCACAGCGCCAGCAG
This sequence comes from Verrucomicrobiota bacterium, assembly GCA_025350905.1. Taxonomy (GTDB): domain Bacteria; phylum Verrucomicrobiota; class Verrucomicrobiia; order Limisphaerales; family JADLHS01; genus JADLHS01. The sequence goes on along the minus strand of JANXWY010000292.1, from coordinate 4,504 downwards.
CATTCTGATGACGCCGGTGGTTCTTGGACTCAGGCAGGCAAGCACGGCGTTGCGGGAGCCGAGTTTTTGCGGGCGACCCGATTGCGCGGGTGCGGAGAAGATCACCGGCAAAGTGAGAGCAGTCATCGCGAATGGGGGAGTGAGGCGTTTTTCATAGCTCGGTTTATTTGGTTGGCGCGAGCCGCGGAGCGGATTTGCCAGAAATTGGCATAGAATTACGGCCAACGGACTTGATAGAATCGCTGACCGCTATTCGTCGCCTGCGGGTCGGTGAATTGGAAGTGGCCGGAGGAAATTTCCGTGGCCCAGCCGAGCACCGGCCAATTGGACAAGGATAACGAAAGGTTGGTGGTGGCCAAAACGGTAAGGGTTGCGCCTGGTGTATTGGTGAAGGCGAACTGAAACGCTCCGTTCGGCAGCTTTACCGGAGTGCTCAAAACGGTGTCCGTCCCGGTGACCGAATCATACAACTCAGTGCTGGAAAGAATGAAATAAGGTTCGACCCCCGCCGCGACCAGCACTCGCCCACTTGGTAGCAAGGTGGATGTGTGGCTCGCGCGTGGGGTGTTCATCGCTCCGGTGTCTGTCCATGTGCCGGTGGCCGGATCGTACAGCTCCGCGCTGGCGTAATAGGCCCAGTTGGGACTGCCGCTAGCGCCTCCCGCGACCATTACCTTCCCATTGGGGAGCAAGCTCATCGTGTGAAACAAGCGATTGGTGGTCATCGCACCCGTAGCTGTCCACGTCCCCGTGGCCGGATTATACAACTCCGCGCTGTCACTCGGACCACTGTTGCCTTCGCCTCCCGCAACGAGCACCTTCCCGTTGGTCAACAGAGTCGCCGTGTGATACACGCGTTGAGTGTTCAGCGATCCAGTGACGGCCCATGTTCCAGTGGCTGGATCGTAAAGCTCCGGAACACTATAGCCCCCCGCGACAAGGACCTGGCCGTTGGTCAACAGCGTTGCCGTATGTTCACGGTGTTGGGAGTTCATCGCACCCGTAGCTGTCCATGTCCCCGTGGCCGGATTATATAACTCCGCTCTGTCACTCCAACCACCGGTACTTGCGCCTCCCGCAACGAGCACCTTCCCGTTGGCCAACAGAGTAGCCGTGTGGTATTCGCGGTTAGTCTTCATCGCGCCGGTGAACGTCCACTTCCCAGAAGCTGGATCGTACAGCTCCGCGCTGAAAAGATAACTAGTGTTGTCGGCCGTACCTCCGGCGACCAGCACCTTCCCATTGGGCAGCAACGTGGCCGTATGATATATGCGCGGGGTTTTCAGCGCGCCCGTCAACGCCCACGACCCGGTGGTCGGATCGTACAGCTCCGCGCCGGTAAGCTCGCCCAAGGTATTGTTGTAACCACCCGCGACCAGCACCTTGCCGTTGGCCAGCATCGTCGCCGTGTGGGAAACGCGATTGGTATTCAGCGAGCCTGTGGGGAAGTATGATTGGGCGGGCGCGGGAGCAGTCACCGCCAGCGCAATGAGTGCGAGGGCCGAGGCGATGCGATTGTTGTTCTTCATGGTTTGGTTTGTTGATTTAAGAGTGAGACGGCAGATGAGATTAACCGCGAACCACGCGAACCACGCGAAAGCAGAAAGCTCGAACGGGAATGGAGGCGGAGGGACTCGGTTCCGCGTCGGGTGAAGAAAGCCTTTTCTGACAGCCCTTCTCCGTTCGCGTATTTCGTGTAGTTCGCGGTTTCATCTGTTCCTTTAAATTCATTCTTCATTGGGCGGTTCCCGGATGTAACGGACTTGAGGAGGCGGATGTTTCCGGTTGCTGACCGGTCCGCCTCCTCACGTCGGCGGCTACAGACTTCCTCACGGCCCGACTTGCTTGCGCACGATCCAATGATTTCTGCCGGTGCCGCAGACAAAGACCGTACCGGTCTGGTCGCAGATAATGGCCTTCGCGACACTGGTGACGCCCGATCCATTGTAGGGGTATTGGAAATCTTCCACCAGAGTCCAACTCGCGCCCTGATTAACACTCTTCTGCACCAGCCAATGCGCGTAGGTATTCCCAGGGAAGGTGGCGGCGCCCACGGCATACAAGCTCCCCGCGTGATCCGCCCCGACTGCGTTTAACGACGGTGCGGTCCCCGTCGGCATGAGCGCGAGCGTGCTCCATGTGGTGCCGCCATTCGTTCCCTTTTGGACCACCCAGTTAGGAGTGGTGGTCGTCGTTTTCTTCACTGTCACGCTAATGGAAGCGAACCCACCGACATAGAGGTTCCCCAACTGGTCCGAGCCGAGCGCTTGCAGGGCCCCGCTGCCGTTGAAACCCGGCGGCGTGTAACTGTTTACGACCGGCCAGTTGATCCCGCCGCTCACGCTCGTTTTAACCACGCCCCACGGGCCGTCCCCGGAGTCGGCGGCGAACAGTCCAGCCGCCGTGCTGACGATGCCCTGCACATGGCCTCCACCTTCAGTGACGGAGAACCAGGTGGCCCCGGCGTCGGTGCTGCGCAAGACGAAGGAGCCTTTCGGAGGCACGGCCGCCGCGGTGACGTAAATGGCGCCCGAAGCATCCGTGGCAAACCCGGGAGTCCCGACTGGAGCGGTATAAGAATCCGGATTAAACCCATTGGGTATCGACACATCCAAAGTTGTGAACCAAGTCGCACCGTCGTCCGCACTCTTGCGCACGATCAAGCGCGTATTTTGGTTGATGCCGGCCCAGCCCACGGCGTAGAGGTTTCGCTGCGCATCGAGCCCGATGGCGGTGAAGGTCATGGCGGTGTCGGTGGGGTAGAGATAATCGTCGATCAGAGTCCAAGTGCCACCCGCGTCGCTGCTTCGCGTCACCAGTCCGTGCCGCCGCCCAGTGGTGTCCGTGCCCCGGCCCGCCACATAAAGGGTGTTTTGCGCATCCACCGCCATGGCGTTGGCCACGGACAGCAAGCCGCCAGAATTGGGGACGTCACCAACTTGGAAGTCGGCCACCGTCAGCCAGGATTGGGCGAGGGTGGTGTGAGTGAATAAAGCGAGCGTGCCCGCCAGGGCCAGCCGCGTGGAGAGATGTGTTTTCATGGTTTTAGGTTTTTGGATTTGTGGCTTTAGTTAGGGATCAATTAACCGGTAAAACTTGCGGGTGCCGGAGATGGGATTGGTCACGGTGTTCTGATTGTTGACGACGACCGGGGCGGGAGAAACGAGGGCCCAGACCGCCGATGAACCAAGGTTCGTGGTGGATTGCAAATTGAAGCCGGCGGAGTTTGTCAGCCACGTCAAAATCACATTGGTGCCGGACGGAGTGATGGTCAGTTGCGGCCGGAACGAAAGACTGAACACCGTGCCATTGCCCGAACTGCCGCCTCCACTCGCCGTCCCATACAGGGTGTTGCCCGATAAAAGCAAACTGGCCTCTGGATTAGCTCCGTCGCTGTTGGTAAACACGCCTGTGGAGTTGATTCCAATTGCCGTAAAACTATAAAGCTTCGTAAAACCAGTGCCGTCGGAGTTAACGGTGAACAAGGTGCCACGGTCAGCACTGCCGCCTCTGAAAGCTGTTCCATAAAGAATGTTGCCGGATACAATCAACCCGGTATCCGGATCAGCTCCGTCGCTGCTGCCGTTATCGAAAATATGAAGGTTCGTAAAACCCGTGCCATCGGTGTTGATGGCGAATACCGTGCCAGAACCATTTCCACCCCCAGCGAACGTCGTCCCATACAGGGTGTTGCCCGACAAAACCAATCCGGCTGGAAGACTTCCTTCGCTGGGATAACCTCCAAAAAGATGCAAATTTGTAAAACCTGTGCCATCACTGTTGACGGCGAACACCGTGCCGTTGTCGTAACTGCCGCCACGTCGGGTTGTCCCATACAGGGTGTTTCCCGATAAAATCAATCCCTCATTGGACGGCCGAGAGCCGTCGCTGCTGCCCGTGAAAGTATAAAGGGTCGTAAAGCTCGTGCCGTCGGTGTTGACACTGAAAACCGTACCAACACCCGAATTGCCGCCTCCGCCCGTCGTCCCAAATAGAGTGTTGCCCGATAAAATCAAACCGTTGGGATCAGCTCCGTCGCTGTTGATGTAAGGATCACTCTGACTAGCGCGAGACGTCGCCGTGAAATTATACAGGTTCGTAAAGCCTGTGCCATCAGTGTTGACGGCGAACACTGTGCCACTGCCCGAATTACCGCCTCCGCCCGCCGACCCATAGAGGAGGTTGCCCGATAAAATCAAACCGTTGGGACCAGCTCCGTCGCTGTTGATGCCGTCGAGATCAGTTGCCGTGAAACTATACAGGTTCGTAAAACCCGTGCCATCGGTGTTGATGGCGAATACCGTGCCAGAACCATTTCCACCCCCAGCGAACGTCGTCCCATACAGGGTGTTGCCCGACAAAAGCAATCGTGCCCGCGGAGCAGCTCCATCGGTATTGGTTACGCTATAATAATAAATACCAGTCCCTGCCGTGAAGCTATGCAGGGTCGTGAAGGTCTGGGCCGTCACCCGGCCCGCCAGGATCAAGCCGAAACCGGCGATCA
>JANXWY010000376.1 GCA_025350905.1 Verrucomicrobiota bacterium | reverse complement strand
TGACCGGCCGCGACGCCGCCTGGTTCACGCCGGGAAACCGAATCGCCTTCTTCCAATTGGATGGGATTCCCTGCACCGCCATCATTTGTCACGAACGACGCTACCCGGAATTGGTGCGCCTGCCGGTGATGCTGGGGGCGCAGATCGTTTTCCATCCGAATGCCGGCTTGGATCCGCGCCCGATTTCCCGGGCCAAACATCGCGGGCGCGACGGGGCGGCCGTGCGCGCGTTTGAGAACGAAATCTATTATGTCTTCGCCAACTCCGTGGGGTCGCAGGGCGATGAACTCTGGTCCGCCGGCGATTCGAAAATCATCGCGCCGGATTCAAGCGTGCTTGCGCTGGCCAATAACCGCGATGCGACGGTCATCCGCGCCGATATTGATTTGTCCCGCGCGAGCCGCAAATACGCGCGCGCGGCGCAGCAACAACCGGCTTTTCTGCGCGCTCATTGGAAGTCCATGCTGGCCGCTTGCAAACGACAACTGAATCGAGTCCGATGATTTTGGCATGAACCGCTTGATGCTCCTTCTGGCTTTGGGTTGCTGGCCGGGCGGCTTGGGTAGCACGCTCCGCGCGGCGACCGCCGACCTCAATTGGCATGGTGGTAAAGTCGTTTCCGCAAATGAACTCTGCGCTGTCCGCGCCGCCATCGCCGCGAACGTCCGCGGCGGCGACGATCAGCTTCGATCACTCCAAGCAGATAAACTCGCCGCGACAACCGTGCGGCAAACTTGTTTGAACAGTAAGCTGGTTGATACGCGCGACCAAGGCGAATGCCGGTCCAGTGACGCTGGCGCAACGAATACTTCAGCATGACAAACGACACGATTCGCTCCTTCCGCCCGGACGATTTGGACGCCATCAAGCGGCTGACGGTCGAAGCCTTTGGCGGCGTGACGCTCGAACAAAATGTCGAGGCCGCGCTGGGCCGCCTGCAAGGACACGACTGGCGCTGGCGCAAGGCGCGTCACCTTGACGAGGACGTGCGGGCCAATCCCGCGGGCATCTTCGTGGCCGAAGCGCAGGGGGCCGTCGTCGGTTACATCACTACGCGCGTTGACCGGGAAGCCGGCCAAGGCCGCATTCCGAACCTGGCCGTTGACGCCAATTCGCGCGGGCACGGCTTGGGCCGTCGGCTGATTGAGCAGGCACTGGACTACTTCCGCCGCGAAGGTTTGGCCTACGTGATGATCGAAACGATGGCTCAAAATGACGTTGGCCAGCATCTCTATCCAGCCTGCGGCTTTACGGAGGTGGCGCGACAAGTCCACTTCGCGAGAAAATTATGAGTGATTAAAACCGCCACCATCGTGCAGGGAACTCCGAACGCAACCAAGTGCCAATGAAGACCAGAACCGGGCTGAAGCGAAGCATGGCCAACGTGGTCGTCGTGGTCGTGACGTTGGGACTGCTCGGCGCGTTGCGGTTCCCGGCGGACCAAGCAAAGGGTGAGAATAAGGTGCCGGTAGGGATTTCGCCGGCGAACTCCGAAAGCCGCCAGCCTTCGATCGTCGAGGTGGACCAGCCGAAGCTCCCAACGCCCCGACCGCTGCGTATCGAAGGCGCCAGCGAAGCGAACTTGAGGGCGACGGTGACGGGGCCAGAGTTCCAGGCTCCGGAACTCTTCCAGGGATTTGAGGACTACTATAATCCCCGGCTCGAACGGCTGCGTGACGCTTACCACTTGGACAAGATTGTCGAGGGTGATGCCAACGAGTTTCGCCGGATCTTGAAACTACGGCATTGGGTCCACAGCCGCTGGCCGATCGACAACGACCAGAATTTTTCCGGTGACGCCTTTGCCATTCTGGAGAAGGCCAAGACGGGCGCGGGTTTCCACTGCGCCCACTCGATGACGGTGCAGCAGGCGGTACTGTCGGCGATGGGCTACGTGGCGCGCTACGTCCTGGTGGATCGCAATCATGAAGACCTCGGCCGCAGCGTTCACCACGGCGTCAACGAGGTCTGGTCCAACGACTACGCCAAATGGGTGCTCCTCGACGCGAAGTATGACATCCATTTCGAGCGGGACGGTGTGCCGCTGTCCGCTCTGGAATTGCACGAAGCAGTCCGAGCCGACGGCGGCCGCGGCATTGTCATGGTTCAGGGCGTTGAGCGACAGGCAGCCCCGATGAGTGACCCACAGCCACACGAGGCCTCGATCCGAAGCTATTGGTGGGTCTGCTATCCCCAGCGTCAGAATCCGTTCACGCAGCCGCATTTCGCCGCGCGCGAGCGATTGGTGGTCTTCGACAACGCCGCGTTTCGGAGCAGCACCTGGCAGCGGGATCAGGGCGCGGGTTTGGCCCCGCATTGGGCGTATGCCGCCGGGGCTTTCGTTCCCACGACCGACCGCACGCAGATCGAATGGACGCCCGCGGTGGTTGAGTTGCGGGTTCGTCAAACGGCCGCGGCGAAACTCGAAGTGCAAATCCGCAGCGCCACGCCCAATCTTCAAGCGTACGTCGTCCGGTTTAACGGCGGCGAACCGCAGAGCGTCACCGAAGGCCGGGTTCAGTGGGAACTGAACGACGGCGAAAACAGCCTCGAGGTGCGCAGCCGCAACCTTTTCGGCGTGCTCGGCCCCAGCCTCCTGGCGGCAGTGTCGCGCCAGCCTGCCGCCGGCTCGCCGCAAACCGGAGAAAAGGTATCGGATGAACCTCGGTCGATCGGTCTCGCCGCGAAGTATCCCGGCGACGCCGGCCTTGCGCACGATGCGCACGTGCTCTTTGCGGAAGACTTCGAGAGCGGCACGCTTGCCGAAATTACGAAACGCTGGACGGAGACGAGCAACAAAGACGGCAAGGTCCTCGCCCTGAGCCCGGATGCGCCGCCGGGCAGCACGGGCAAGCGTTCGCTGCAAATGACCGCTACGCTTGGCGAGAACAGCGGCGGGCATCTCTACCAGCGACTGCCGCGGAGCGTCGATAGATTGCACGCGCGGTTCTATGTGAAGTTCGCCGAGGACGCCGGCTACGAGCATCACTTCGTTTCGTTGGGGGGCTACAACCCGCCAACCAATTGGCCACAGGGCGGCGCGGGCGAGCGTCCGCGCGGTGACGACCGCATCTACATCGGCATCGAGCCGCACGGCAACTATGGCCGCGTGCCACCGCCGGGCGGGTGGAGCTTCTACAGTTACTGGCCCGAAATGAAAATCTCGGCCGACGGGAAATATTGGGGCAACGCCATGAGCACCGAAACCCCGCTGGCAGTCCCACGCGGCCGCTGGCAATGCGTGGAGGTCATGGCGAAGCTCAACTCGGCGCCCGACAAAGCCGACGGCGAACTCGCGCTCTGGCTCGACGGCCGGAAGGCGATGCACATCGCCCAAGGCACGCCGCGTGGCCAATGGAGCGGGATGGGCTTCCAGCTACCGCCGCAAGGGGGCGAACCGTTTGAAGGTTTCCGTTGGCGCACGAACGACGCCCTCAAGTTGAATTTCTTTTGGCTGCTGCACTACGTGACGGAATACGCCGCGCGCCATAACCAGGTGGAGCACCCCAACCGGACCACCCGGGTCTGGTTCGATGACATCGTCGTGGCGACGGACTACATCGGCCCGATCCAGGAAAAATCAAATTAACCCTATGAACGTTCATTCTACTGCGCGTTCGCCGCGTTGGCTGGCGAGAGAGATTGCTTTGGTCGGGACTCATCAACCACTACCCTGAAGCTATGCCGCACGTCATTCAAATCCTGACGGCCGAATCACCGGCCTCCGCCATGAAACCGCTTACCGAAGTCCGAGCGGTGCCGGGCAAAGGACTTGAAGGCGACCGTTATTTTTCGGGCACCGGCACCTTCTCACCCGCGGGCCACAAGCCCGATTTTGAGATCACGTTGATCGAGCAAGAGCAGATTGAAACGTTTGCCCGAGCCGCGCAGCTTCCCTTCACAGCGATGGAGGCACGGAGAAATATCGTGACCCAGGGGATCAGGCTAAACGACCTGGTCGGAAGGGAGTTCTCGGTTGGCGCGGTGCGCATCCGTGGAATCCGTTTGTGCGAGCCGTGCCATTACCTCGCGACGATCAGTTTTCCCGAAACCCTGAAAGGCCTGGTGCACAAGGGCGGCCTGCGAGCTCAGGTGCTTTCGGAAGGTTTGATTCGGGTGGGCGACACGATCCGCGTCGCTGAATAACCAAGTTGGCTGACCAAGTCGCTCGAGCCGCCCATATGGCAAGTGCGAGCCAGCGTCGCTGCACTTTTCCGATTTGGCCGTGCCAGGGAAAAGCTGGCGAAACTACCCGGCGCCCGGCGGCAAACAACTGGCGCAGCCCATTAATCCACCCCCATGAATCGCGACTTGACGCTAAACATGATCAGGCGCCGGCTCGTCCCATTACCACCAACGTCATCCTGGTGGGGTTCAGGCAACGCAGCAGACGAATCAAGTGTGCGATCCGTGGCCAACCCGAGGCGAACCACCAAAATCGCCGCCGCCGCGGTGACAGCCACTCTGGATGACCACTGGAAGGAGCTTGGAATTTCTCTGCGGTTTGGTCTATAAACCCATCACCGCTGACCGAGTTGGGTTTTCGAGGCAACCATTCGTCGTTGCTCGGCCACGACGATCAAACGGGTGAACCATGAAAATATTTTTGCGATCTCTGTGCGGGCTGTTGCTCTGCGCTAGCCTTGATCGAAGCTCCGCCGCCGGGCCGGAACCGCTCCGCGAGATTGGCGTTGCCAAAATTGACATCACGCCGGATTACCCCGTTCGCCTGAGTGGCTACGGAAATCGCCGGAAGGAGTCGGAAGGCGTCACCCAACCTATCTTCGCCAAGGCGCTGGCGATTGGCGGCGACCTGGAAGGCCCGGCCATTCTCATCACGGTGGATAATTGCGGCGTGCCGGCGAGTGTTCGCAACGAAGTTGTCCGGCGATTGAACCAGAAGCCAGGCATCAAACCGGAGCGCGTGGCCGTCGGCTCATCGCACAGCCATTCCGCGCCCTGTCTGACCGGGTTGTTGCCAAATCTGTTCGGCGAGGCAATACCACCGGAACATCAGGTTCACATCGATCGCTACACGCGGGAGCTGACGGATAAGATGGAGCAAGTCGCGCTCGCGGCCTTGGCGGATCGCAAACTCGGCGCGCTGGCCTGGAGTCAGGGCACGGCCGGGTTCGCGAAGAATCGCCGGACAGCGGGCGGCCCGGTGGATCACGATTTGCCGATCCTCGTCGTGACGGATCCGAACGGCAAACTGCGCGCCGTGGTGGTCAATTACGCCTGCCATTGCACAACCGTCGATGGGGGCTTCAACCAAATCTGCGGCGACTGGGCGGGCTATGCGCAGGAATTTCTGGAGCGCGATCATCCGGGCGCGATTGTCCTCACCGCTATCGGCTGTGGCGCGGATGCCAATCCCTTTCCGCGTTCGGGCGTGGACCTCGCGAAGCAGCACGGACAGGAGATCGCCACCGAGGTCAACCGGCTTCTCGCGCATCCCCTAACGGCCCTCACCGGCCCGCTTGAATGTCGCACCCAACCAATCGAGCTGCCGTTCGACACCCTGCCGACGCGTCCACAATGGGAGGAACGCGCCCGCCAATCCGGTGCCGTGGGCTACCACGCGAAGGTCAACCTGGCCCGGCTGGATCGCGGTGAAGCACTGCCAGCCCGGCTGTCGTACCTGGTGCAGACGTGGAATTTCGGGAATAAACTCGCCATGGTTTTTTTGCCGGGAGAAGTCGTGGTCGATTACGCGCTCCGTTTGAAACGCGAATTTGACCCCGCCCGCCTTTGGGTCAATGCCTACGCCAATGATGTTCCCTGTTATATTCCCTCCCGCCGGATCCTCACGGAGGGCGGTTACGAGGGTGGCGACGCGATGGTCTATTACGACCGCCCGACCAAACTGGCAATGGGTACCGAGGATTTAATCATCGGCGCCGTTCACGATTTACTGCCGAAAGCTTTTCGGTTCGACCGCAAGCAAGCCGAATTTCCGCCGCCCAAATCGCCCGCGGAATCCCTCGCCGCCCTGTCGACAAAACCGGGCTTTGAAATTGAATTGGTCGCCGCGGAGCCGCTGATCGTCGATCCGGTGGCCATGGATTGGGGTGCGGACGGAAAGTTGTGGGTCGTGGAGATGCATGATTATCCCACCGGCCTCGATGGCAAATGGAAACCCGGCAGCCGCGTGAAATACCTGGAGGACACGAATGGCGACGGCAAGTACGACAAGGCAACTTTGTTTCTCGACGGCCTTCCCTTCGCCACCGGCGTGATGGCTTGGCGCCAAGGCGCACTGGTCTGTACCGCCCCCGACATTTTGTACGCCGAGGACACCAATGGCGATGGCCGCGCCGATCAAGTCAAAAAAATCTTCACCGGCTTCTACACCGATAATTATCAGGCGCGCGTTAACGGCTTGAGTTTCGGTTTGGACAATTGGGTCTATGGCGCGAACGGTCTGTTGGGCGGCGTCATTCGGGGGGTGGCCGGCGGCAAGGAGGTGGATATTCGCGGTCGCGATTTTCGGATGAACCCGGACACGGGTGACTTCGAACCGGTGTCCGGCCTGACCCAACAAGGCCGCGTGCGCGATGACTGGGGCAACTGGTTTGGTTGCGACAACAGCACACTGCTCTGGCATTTTCCGTTGCCCGATCACTACGTCCGCCGCAATCCATTCATCGCCGCGGTCACGCCGCGGGTCAATGTCGCCACCGGTCCGGCACCCAATTTACTCCATCCCCTCAGCCGCGCGCTCGAGCGCTTCAACGATCCGGGCAGCCTCAATCAGGTCACGTCCGGTTGCGGACTGGGCCTGTATCGCGATGAACTGCTCGGCGCGGACTTCGTCGACAACGCGTTCGTCTGCGAACCCGTCCACAATCTCGTGCATCGCCTGGTGCTCCGGCCAAACGGAGTCACGTTTGCCGGCGATCGCGCCAATGATGAAGACCACTCCGAATTTCTCGCTTCGCGCGACAACTGGTTTCGTCCCGTGCAAGTCCGCACTGGACCGGATGGCGCGCTGTGGGTCGTCGATATGTATCGGTTCGTGATTGAACATCCGCGCTGGATAGCGCCGGAACGATTGGCCGAGCTCGAGGTGCGCGCCGGCGATGATAAAGGCCGCATTTACCGAATCTATCCGCACGGAAAAAAATTACGCTCCATCCGCGACCTCACCAAACTTTCCCCGGTCGAACTGGTGGCCGCCCTCGAGACCCCCAATGGCACGGAACGCGACCGGATTCACCAGGAGCTATTTTGCCGCGCCGATCCGGCGGCCGTTCGTCCGCTGGCCGCGCTCGCCGCGAACAGCCTTTTGCCCGCCGTTCGGTTGCAATCGCTCTGCGCGCTGGAGGGTCTGCATGCGCTCTCGTCCACCTTCGTTGAGGCCGCGCTGACCGATTCGTCGGCGGGCGTTCGCGCCAACGCCATTCGCTTGAGTGAAAGAATCCTGCTGACGGAACGCGGTATGCCAACCGCGCCGACCAATGGCTCGCCCCGGACAATCAGCCTTACCTTGTTGAAACTGGTGGACGATCCTGAACTTACCGTTCGCTACCAACTCGCGCTCACGCTCGGCGAGTCGAACGACCCGCGGGCGGGTGAAGCGCTCGGTCAACTCGCAACGAAGGATATGACGGACGCGTGGATGCGCGCCGCGCTGCTGAGTTCGGCAACGCGATTCCCGGCGGAAATTTTGCAGGCGGTTTTCCGGGCGGATTCCAGCCAGCCAGGTCGCGCGGCAATGATCAACCAGCTCATTGCGACGGCGGCGGGTCAGGCCAACCCGGAACAGCTTGGCCAGGTGATCGCCGCCGTCGCCCCGACCGACGCCCAGCGTGTGGCACCATGGCAGTTCGAGGCGTTGAGCAGTCTGCTCGATGCCTTGGATCGACAGGAGCTCACGCTCGCCACCTTTGCCGCAACTGCCCGCCCCGAAGTGCGCACTGCCATTGAGCGCATCCGGCTGGCGTTCGATGCGGCGCGGCAGCTCGCGGCTGACGATTCCGCCAAACCTGCGGCGCGCGAACCAGCCATTCGATTGCTCGGACGCGGCGTGGATCATCAGGAGGAAGATCTTCAAATACTGGTCGGCTTTCTGAAGCCGGCCATCCCTGCACCCCTGCAAAATGCGGCGTTGGAAACTTTGAAGCGCAACCACAACCCGCAGGTGGGCGAACTGTTGCTGGTGGATTGGAAACTACGCACTCCGGCGCTGCGCCAATCCATGCTCGACCTGATGTTAAGCCGCGACACCTGGACGATGGAACTACTCAGCGCGTTGGAAAACGGAACGGTTCAGTGCGGCGAGATCTCACCAGCCAACCGGCAGCGGTTGCTCAAGCACGGTTACCCACAAATTCAGCAACGGGCGACGGCAATTCTGAAAACGAATCCCAGCCGCCGCGCCGAAGTCCTGGCTAATTACCAAAGGGCCACCGCGCTGACGGGCGACTCGGCCAAAGGTGCGGGCGCATTCGCCACGAACTGCGCGAGCTGTCACGCACTGCGCGGCCAGGGATATAATGTCGGTCCAAACTTGGCCGCGCTGGCGGACAAATCGCCCGGCGATTTCCTCGTCGCCATCCTTGATCCCAACGCCGTGGTGGAACCCCGGTTCGCCAGCTACAACGTGGAGACGAAGGATGGCCGCTCGCTCACGGGCATCGTCAATGCCGAAACCGCCACTACCCTGACGCTGGTCCAGAGCGGCGGGGTGTCGGAAAAGATCCTCCGCAGCGACCTAGCGGGAATCAAAGCCTCTGCCGTCTCGCTGATGCCGGAAGGGCTGGAACAAGTCATGACGCCCCAGGACCTGGCGGACTTGATCGCTTATTTGAAAACCAGTCCCGCGACGTTTGGCGGGGCGACGCCCGAAAACGCCGCGGTCGCGCGCAAAAAATTCCTGGCGGATGGAGTCAATGGCCTGGCCAAAATTGTTTCCGCGGCGGAACGGCTGGATTATCCGAGTTGGATGGGCCGCTTGCCGCTGTGGCACTGTCGCCAGACGGATGGCCATTCAAAGGTCGCCTGGCAAACCTCACCCGTGCCCGGCGATCTCAAACCCGAAACCGTCCATGGATTTCGTCTGCCGGCGGCGATGGGACTTTTGTCCGCGCCGGCT
>JANXWY010000159.1 GCA_025350905.1 Verrucomicrobiota bacterium | reverse complement strand
TTTCCGACGCACACTTCCGTTTGCCTGGGTCACCGCCTGAAGGGTTGTCGCCTTGGGCCGGCGCGAAGCCGAGGCCGCCAGGAACCAGAGGAGAGCCCCATCCAGCAACAGCGCCACCCAAGCCGTCAAGCTCACATAAAGCCCATTGAGCGAAGGCGCAAAGTGAAATTCAACCTGATGCTCGCCGGGCGGCACCAGCACCCCGCGCATGATGTAATTGCAGCGCAACAGCGGCGCGGATTTCCCGTCCAGCAGCACCCGCCAGTTGGGATCGTACTTGTCATTGAGCAGCAGCACCGCGGGTGCTTCCGCCCGGGCCTTGAGCACGATGTGCTTGGGCGCATAGCTGACGAATTGCACTTCGCCCGGATTCTGATTGGTGCCCGGTGAAGCGGGCAGCGGCTCGGCCAGCAAAACTGTTTGCGCGGGATCAAAGGTTTTGTCCGCCAGTTCATTGAGCGTGGCCAGGTCAGCGTCCGTCTGAGCCGCAAGTGCGGACGCCCATTCGGCCGGCACGTGCGGTTGAATGCTTTTCACCCACTCGTGCAGTCTGGCGGGTTCGTTCGTGCTCACCTTCCAGTGCGAATAGAGCTTCGCTCGCGGCAGCGCCCCGGTGAACTCGAACACAGCCAGTTGGCCGTTCGTACTGATGGCGGTCGTGATTTGTTCGGCGCGCGGGCCCGACACGTCGGCGCCGGGTTTGGCGGCCAGATTGAACTGGAGCGCCGAACGGAAACGGTTCCGGCCCGCATCGAACTGCTGGTTGAGCAAATCCAGGAACGCCGTCGCCCCGAGCAGATACCGGGTGTTGGTCAGTTCCCAGCGGCGCAGCGGCGCGGACAACAGGACGGCCTCGTACGCCGCCTTGTCGGCGGCCACCCGCGGCTCCTGGATGATGTCGAGCGATTGAATATCGTAGAACTGGAAAAAATGCTGTGTCCATTCGGTGTAATATAGCTGCTGGGCAAACATGAGATAGGGCTGGAGCAAGGGCATCCGCTCGCGCGGGAGCTGGCGCCAGTCCACGTAATTGGGCGGAAAGAGCATGACGCGTTGCTCGTACGGCCGCGCGCGTAAAAACTGGATGACCGGGTTAGTTTCGTATTTCTCTTTCCAATTCACCGCCACCACCCACTGTCGACCGACCAGTAGCAGGTCTAGAAGCATCAATGCGACGAACACCCAGCCGCCGATTTTCGCACGCGCGCTACGAAAGTAACCGCTCAGCGTCAGCGCCACCAACCCGACCGCGGGCAGCACAAACAGCAGCGTGCGCCCCGCTTGCCTGACGCTGAAACTGGCCGTGGCCCGGGCGGCTTCGGCGGCCGCCGTGGCATCGGGTTTTTGACCCATCGCGGCGTACTGGAGATTCGTCAAATCCAGGACATGTTTTTCCAGCGCCTCGCGGGATGAGACATAGAGCAGCCAGGCCAGCCCGAAAGCCGCCAGCGCCGTGAATGATCCGATCACCCATTTCCGGTCAAAGCCCCGCGCCTTGGCCCACCACGACTTCCAATGCGCCATCAAACCGTTCGCCGGGTTCCCTGCCCCGCCGAAACCGTCACGACACAGTGCATCTGCACCATAAGCGAACAGGATAACCAGTGCCCATTCCACCACGTGCAGAAACTTCGCCGGGTTGCGGATCGTCGAAGCGTATGGCAGGGCGTAGAAGAATTGATAGAACGGCGCGAACCGTCCGAACATGAGCAGCAAGGCGACAAACGCCAGCGCGCCCCAGAACCAGACGAGTTTCCGTTGCGGACCGGTGAACGGGCCGCCTTGTTGACGCAACGATTGGGCCACGCCAAAGGCCGCGAGGAGCAGGACGAGAAAACCCGCATAGTTGCTGCCCGCACCGGCGCGGAAAGCACCAGCCGGTTGACCACGCTGACCGCCGGAATCCACATATTCATCCCAGGACGCATCGCTCCCGGCGCGGCCCCAATAGGCGCCGCCGTCCGGGGTGTCCGAACGGAATCCATACAATCCGGCGGCGAATATGCCGAGCGCCTCCGCTTTGGGAATGCTATACTGGGTTGCGAAATTCCAACGCGCCGCCTTGGATTCCGCGTCCTGCGCTGCGCCGGCGACACCTTTGATCTGGGTGCCGACCAGCGTGCCCAAGGTCGAAGCGGCGATGAAGCCGGCGCAAAGCCCGACCAGCGTCAGCCGCGCAATGCCGTTAAGGATTCGCTTCACGGGCGGCCCATCGCTCACGAACGCTTGCATCCCGATGAAAGCGGCCACGCACAAACTGAACAAGGCCCCGATATCGTAAGCTTCGGAGACACCCAGTCCGACAAAAAAACCCGCGAGTGCCACCCGCAGCCAGCGGCCCGGCGAAGTCGTGTCGGCCAGGGCGGCCAGGGCGAGATAATTCATGCCGAAGGCGATGGGTTGGGAACACATGCCCCAGCAGGCGGTGTTGAGAAAATCGGAGTTGAGCGTGGCGGCCAAACCGCCAAGAATGCAAGTCCAAGGAGCTAACCGGAGTTGCCAGAACAGGAACCAAGCACACAACCCGACTGTCAGGAGCGATGCCGGGGCGTAGATACGGTTCAATTCCCAGTGCAAGGCTTTCGCGATCAACCGAATCAGCATCGAAAGATTGGGGGCCGGAATCGGCTCGGGTCCGCCCAGCCAATTCAAATCCTGCCACACTCCGGTCAGGACCCCCGGCACCGCGCGGGCACTGGCATGGACCGCCCC
>JANXWY010000090.1 GCA_025350905.1 Verrucomicrobiota bacterium | reverse complement strand
TTTGGAGAATCGCGGATTCAGCACCGGTTAGTGGCTTCGGCATGCCCAAGGTGTAGAAAGTCGTCTTGCCGATGTCCAGTCATTTTCCACTAACCTCCTCCTCACCTGCGGCTTGCTTATCCCAGATGAAACACCCCTGGGTCGCCGCGGTTTGCCAAGTATCGTCCCGCCGCCCGGCTCGGCACCCGCCGCGTCGAGGATCGCTTGCTCCGGCGGTTCGCTTGGCCACAAGCCGAAACGGCACAATGAACATGCGTTCAAACCGGAGGGCCGAGTTCCACGAGGCCCTGACTTTGCCCAAGGAGTTTCGGACGCGCGGAGCTTGTCCCTCCGAACCAAAGCGCGTCCGACTCAGACCTCGAGATTCGGGTTCATAATTTCCCATGCCGCTTGAATCCAAACCGCCCGTAACCGACACCACTGGCCCGCCCTCGTGGATGGCGCCGGTGATGCCGGTCGTGCCCGATCACGAGCTCCTGCGGCGAATCGGCGGCGGGAGCTACGGCGACGTGTGGCTGGCCCGCACCACCGTCGGCACCTGGCGCGCGGTGAAGGTCGTCTTCCGCGATCGCTTCACCGACGCCCGGCCTTACGAACGCGAGTTCAACGGCATGCAGAAGTTCGAACCGCTTTCGCGCGGAAACGAAGGCTTCATCGACATCCTCCAGATCGGTCGCAACGACGCCGAGGGGTACTTCTACTATGTCATGGAACTGGCGGATGACGCGGCGACGATTGCCATCGGAGGGACGAGTTACACGAATCCTCAATCTCCTTCAATTGAATCAGGGCCTTGTGTAACTCGGCCCTCCGAAGCGATGGCGGTGCTGCATCCCGACTCCTACGTCCCCAAAACCCTCGCCAAAGTCCTCCTCCAGCGCGGCCGACTGCCGCTCCGCGAATGTCTTGAACTTGGCGTCACGCTAAACCTCGGCCTCGCCCACCTGCACCGCGCCGGCCTGATCCACCGCGACATCAAACCGTCCAACCTCATCTTCGTGGGCGGCGTGCCCAAGCTCGCCGACATCGGCCTCGTCATCGAGATGACTGAGGCGCGTTCCTACGTTGGCACCGAAGGTTTCATCCCGCCCGAGGGGCCAAACTCGCCGCAAGCCGACCTCTACAGCCTGGGCAAGGTCCTTTACGAAGCCGGCATGGGCAAAGACCGCAAGGATTTTCCCGAACCGTTCACCCAGATCATTGACGCGCCGGACAGCGCGCAACTGCTCGAATTCAACGCCATTCTGCTCAAAGCTTGCGCCGCGAACGTGAAGCAGCGCTACCAGTCCGCCGAGGAAATGAACGCCGACCTCGCGCTGCTCCAAAGCGGCGGTTCAGTGCGCCACCAACGGAAGCTCGCCGGCCAACTCCGCTTCGTCCAACGCGCCGGTGCTCTCGTCACCGCCCTCGCCGCCGTCATTGCGCTTGGCTGGTGGTGGCAGGCCCGCCAGACCCACCTCGTGAGCGAACTCGTCGTGGAAAAAACGCAACTCGCCGATACGAACCGCCGGCTCGCGGAGGAACAGACCCACCTCGCGACTGAGAAGACCAAGCTCGCGGAGGAGAATCGCGAGCGGATCGTCCGCCTTGATGTCGCCAACGGCGTCCGCCTGCTCGACGACAAGGACCCGTCGGCGGCGCTGCTGTGGTTCGCCGACGCCCTGCCGCTGGTGACCAATCGCCTGGCCGAAGAGGAAATCCACCGCGTCCGCATTCAGCAAACGCTCGATCAGACTCCACGGCTATCGCACGTGATGAGCTACGAATCGAGCGTCCTCGCCAGTGCGTTCAGTCCGGACGGCCACCGCCTGGTCACCGCGACTTCTCAGCACAAGCTGACCATGTGGGATGCCCACTCCGGCCAGATGCTTTGGGAGCGACCGCATGAGAGCAAAGCCCTCCGCCAGATTCGCTTCGCCCGGGATGGCCAGCGTTTGTTGGTTTGCTCCTCGGAAAACCAGGGACGCGCGTCATTCGATGCGGTGCCACCCATGGGGCAAATGGCGGAGATTCTGGATGTCCAAACCGGGGAGCCGGTAATTCCCCAATTGAATTCGAACCACTTCGGTTCCGCGTTCAGCCCGGACGACCGCTGGCTGGCGGTCGCCTTGACGAACCACGTCATTCAAGTGTTCGACACGCGCAACGGACAGCCCGTCGTTGAGCTGAAGGGACACACCAATGAAATCACGATGCTCGCATTCAGCGCCGAGGGCGGCTTCCTCGTTTCCGGCAGCCGCGATCAAACCGCCCGGATCTGGCGGTTGCCCACAGGAGAACTGGTGGGCAGTCCGTTCATGCACGATCTGCCAATCCGACGGGTAGCCTTGAGCCCGGGCGGTCGGCATTTGGTAACTGCCACCTCCGAATCGAACGAGACTGAAGCGAGCCAGATCCAAGTCTGGGATGTCCAGAACGCGAAGCGCGTTGGCGAACTGATTACCGTGATCGGAAACGTCCGCGCGCTTTTCTTCAGCCCCAAAGGCGATGTGCTCTTCAGCAGCGGCGAGGCGGAGGGCGTGCGGGTCTGGGATCTCGGCGACGGTGTCAAACTCCTCCGGACGTTGGCGTTTCCCAGCGTCCGCTGCTGGGATTTCAATTTTGATGGTCGTCGGCTGGCCTTGGGCACGGACAGCGGCTTTGTCTCAATCTGGAACCTTGAGAGTTGGGAATTGTTGTTCCCCCCGTTTCGTCATACCGGCTGGGTCGAATCGGTTCACTTCAGCCCCGATGGCTCCCGACTGCTGACGACCAGCGACGATGGCACGGCGAAGGTTTGGTCGCTCAAACACGAAACCGAAGCTGCTTGGTTGGAACTCTCAGCCAAAATCCCCGAGGGACCGGCCAACTTCCAGCGCCCCCGCGGTGGATCGTCCGGGCGGCTCCCGATTCGCCTAGCCGACGAAGGGCTGCATTTGATTGATTCGGAGCGATTGACGGAACTTCAGGTCCTGCGAGTGCAGGAAACCAATGCCAGCTTTGGAGGGTGGGAAGTCAGTCCCAGCGGACGCTTCTGCGCCTTGGACGAGCAACTAAGAGGCGCGCCGCCCAAAGTCACCATCTCGCTTTGGTCAAACGAAGGGCGGGACTGGCGTCGGCTGGCGCTTCCTCATCCATCCTTCCTGGCGCATACGGCTTTCAACGCCGATGAGTCGCGCCTGTTCACGTTCTGTAGCGACGGGAATGTCCGGGTGTGGCGCACTAGCGATGGTAGCCTTGAGCGGAGCATCCCCGCCATGTCGGGGTCTCTGTGGTATCTCCCTACGGACTACATGCCCGCTGCGTTTCGTCCCGATTGCGGGGCGCTCCTGCTGGGATACGGAGAAACCTACAACGACCAGCATCTCCAATTATTCGATTTGGACACCGACAAACTCACCGGAAAACCGTTCCTGCTCACCAAGATTCGCGGCAGCGCGAACCGGATGCGTTTCTCCCCGGACGGCCGCCGGCTCGCCTCCGTGGGCGAGGACCAGAGCGGAAGCATCATTGACCTGAAAACCGGTGAACTGGTCGTGCCCCAGTTCAAGCATGGTGGAGGCCTGCTCGACCTCGACTGGAGTCCCGATGCCCGACGGTTGATCACCGCTGGAGAAGCAGCCGAGGTTAAACTGTGGGACGCCGCTACGGGTGAAATGCTGCTTTCTCCCATGACCAGCGGCAAAGGAACGGCGCGCTCCGCCCGCTGGAGCGCGGACGGGCGTTTCATCGCCACGCGCAGCGACGACAACCGTGCGCGGGTCTTCGATGCCTCAACCACAGAACCGGTTACGCCTTTCCTGCCGCACTCAGGGTACATCCGGTGGGTGTGCATCACACCCGGAAACCGGCTGATCACCGCCAGCGATCCGAATCTGCTCCGCGCCTGGGATCTGAAGCCGACACCGCTGGCGACCGAGGTGATCGCCGATTACGCGAAGCTCCTGTCCGGTCGGCGGCTCAACGCCAGCGGCGTGCTGCTGCCACTCAAGGCGAGCGAACTGTCGGAACTGAACCACTCGCTCCGCGCCCGCGCCCCGCAGTTGTTCGAGTAGCCACCGGAGGGACGAATTACTCAGAGGGACGAGCTCCGCGAGTCCCAAATCCTTTCGCTCGGAGGGACGAGTTACACGAGTCCCATTATTTCCATTCTCTTGTTATTTAGAGCCTCGTGGAACTCGGCCCTCCGAGTGGGGGTTATCAAAACGCCGCCAGGTTTTGGAGTGCGCCCGCTCCCTCGGCGCTTTTCTCCTCCCACAAAATCGCAACAGATTTTTGAAAGATTCCCCGGAAGTCGTCCGATTCCTCTCCCGTGCGCGCCGATGATCGGCACCACAAACCAAACACAGCGAACTCAACTTGAAAGCATTCATGAAAATCAAAACCCCGCAATTTCTCTCCCTCGGCGCGGCCCTCCTGCTCGCGCCGCTCACGCCCATCCTTGCCCAATCCACCTGGCAAACCGTGGATGACTACACTGCTGGCCAGTCCGGCATTGTCAAAGGCCTGGCCGCCGTTGACAACGGGGTGGTTTTTAGCGCCGGATCTGGCACCGATCTCGCGGGCATTCCGCACGCTTTTGTTCGCCGCACCCTCGACGGTGGCCAAACTTGGTTGCCGGTGTTGGACCTCCCTGGCAACGGGACAGCGACCTCCCTAGCCGTGACCGTGGGCCAACGCTCGGGCCTGGTTTTCGCCACCGCGATGCTACGGTCCATGAAAAACATTCAGTGGAATGACTGGGTGGTTCTGCGTTCCGCCGACGCCGGCACGACCTGGAGCCCGGTGGACGTCCTGACCGCCCCGAACTTTTTTGCCTACCCCAACGCGGTGGTCGAGGACAGCGCCGGCCGCGTCTTCGTCGGGGGACGTTTCGGCGATACCCAAGGCCGGCAGCACTTCCTGACGCGACGCAGTCTCGATGGTGGCACGACTTGGGCGACCGTGGATGACTTGGCCGGCGGGTTCAACTGGGCGACGGGAATGGCAGCTACCCCTACGGCCGTGTTTGCCGTCGGCCGCATCGCCAACGTCTGGAGCGTGCGCCGCAGCATGGATGGCGGAAGCACTTGGACCACGGTGGATCAGTTCCAACCGGCCGCCGCTCAATTGTCGCATGCGAGCCAGATTGCAGCGGATGTCAGCGGGAATCTATACGTTGCCGGGTGGGCGCAGTTCGTCGTCAACAAGGCTGTCCAAGCCCATTGGGTCACGCGGAAGAGCACGAATGGGGGGCTGAACTGGACCACGGTGGATAACTATTTGCCACCGGCCACTCCGGCAGTGAACGCCGTCACGGTGGACGCGTTTGGTCGCGTGTTCGTGACCGGTGGATACAGCATCGGAGGCGTCTCCCATTGGATCACTCGGGGCAGCACTAACGGCGGCGTCAATTGGGTGCTCACCGACGACGTTGCGGGTGCCGTAGCTGCCGCCGCGGCAGCCAGCGATGCTGCCGGCAATGTGTTCACCGGCGGAGCGGTGTCGCCAGCGGGCGTCAACCATGCCACCGTTCGCAAACTGGTGCCGTAAATTCGGCGGGCCCCGAATAAACCTAGAAACCACGTCCTACGATCATGAAAATGCATACAGGTTATTTTCGCCTCGCCCCCCTGCTTCTCGCTTTGGCAGCGCTCGTCCATCCTGCCGCCTCGCAGCAGATTGCCCAGCAAGCCTATCTCAAAGCCTCCAACACCGAGCAGGGTGACGCATTCGGTGACGCATTCGGCTGGTCCGTCGCAGTGTCGGGAGACACGGTGGTGGTCGGAACATATGTGGAGTCCAGCAACGCCACCGGGGTGGACGGCGATCAGAGCGACAACAGCGCACCGTTCGCTGGTGCAGTCTACGTCTTCATACGCAACGGGACGAACTGGACTCAGCAAGCCTATCTTAAAGCCTCCAACACCGAGGCGGGGGATCGGTTCGGCTTCTCGGTAGCAGTGTCGGGCGACACGTTGGTGGTCGGGGCATCTTCTGAGGACAGCGGCGCCACCGGGGTGGACGGCGATCAGAGCGACAACAGCGCCCCATCCTCGGGCGCGGCCTACGTCTTCGTGCGCAGCGGGACAACGTGGAGCCAGCAGGCCTATCTCAAAGCCTCCAACACCGATGCGGGTGACAACTTTGGCCGAGTGGCAATTTCGGGCGACACGGTAGTGGTTGGGGCTTCGGGCGAGTCCAGCAACGCCACCGGGGCGAACGGCAATCAGAGCGACAACAGCGCCCCATCCTCGGGCGCGGCCTACGTCTTCATGCGCAGCGGGACAACTTGGAGTGAGCAGGCCTATCTCAAAGCCTCCAACACCGATGCGGGTGACTTTTTCGGCTCGTCAGTGGCAATTTCGGGTGACACGGTAGTGGTCGGGGCGTATTTCGAAGACAGCAACGCCACCGGAGTGAACGGCGACCAGAGCAACAACAGCGGGACGAATTCCGGCGCGGCCTACGTGTTTGTGCGAACCGGAACGAACTGGAGCCAGCCAGCCTATCTCAAAGCCTCGAACACCGACACGGATGACCACTTCAGCCTGTCAGTGGCAATTTCGGGTGACGCGGTAGTGGTCGGGGCACCTGATGAGGCCAGCAACTCCACCGGGGTGAACGGCAACCAGAGCAACAACAGCGCCTCCCACTCCGGCGCGGCCTACATCTTCACCGGTCTCGGAAAAGTTCCGCCCCGACTGGCCATCGCGCATTCCGGCGACACCGTTCAGCTCTCGTGGCCCACGAACGCCACCGGCTTCGTTCTCCAATCCGCCACCACGCTGGCCAACGGCGGCGACTGGCAGGATTCCAGCCTGATGCCCACGGAAACCAACGGCCAGGAAGTTGCGACCGTCACTCCAACCGGCCCACGCGCTTTCTTCCGCCTCCTCGGGCCTTGAATGGAATGTCTTGCCGCAGCCCCGGAGGGACGAGTTACACGAGTCCCATTCTGAAACGTTTGGGAAGACAAGATAGGGCCTCGTGGAACTCGGCCCTCCGGAGGCGCTCCACCGAACCTCCGCAAGGTTTTGGCGTGCGCTGCCCCTGCGGCTCTTTTCTGTAGCACGACAGCAATCAAGGGAACAATCCCAGTCCCAACTCGCCGGCACCCCCTTCGAAAGCGGGAGAGGACTCCCGCCCGTCCTCCGTAGCAATACTGCGGAGACTGGACACTCCACGTTGTTCAATGGCCTTTCGCGATCGGCACGTCAAATTTCCGGCACTCTGGCAGTTTGGTGTTGAGAAAACTTGGGTGGGCAACTAGCATCCGCGCGTGCTAATCCAAAACAGACTTTGTGCCTTGATCAGTTGCCTGGGCCCAAAGCCGTCGTCCGTGGTCATCCTGAGTGCCGCCCTCTTTGCGACCACCGCCACGGCGGCGGACGCACCAGCGTCGCTAAGGGAACGGTTAAGTAGCGCGCCCTTCAAGATCGCTTACGAATCTTACGTCAACGACAACTGGGAGATTTTCGTGATGCACGCCGACGGGTCGCAGCCCGTCAACCTCACGGACACGCCGACGGAACACGAGCATTACCCGCAAGTTTCGCCCGACGGCTCGAAGATTTGTTTTTCGGTGGATCAAGGCGAAGGCCGCGATGCCGTTCGCAGCCTGTATGTCATGGACAGTGATGGCAAGAACCGGAAGAAGCTGGTGGAGAATACCCGGGAACCGTTCTGGAGTCCGGATGGCAAAGTCATTGGTTTTTTGCCGCAGGAATATCCCAAATTCAACGTGATGGATTATTACACCAAGGGGATGAGTTTCTATGATTTGGCCACCGGCGCGATCGAGATCCATCCGAACAACACAAATATTTACCACCTCTACAACCCGGGATTTTCGCCGGATGGGAAATGGGTCATTGCCACCGTTCATGCCGGTATGGGTTTTGACCACACGATCCTCGCCATTGAGCGGCACGGCACGAATATCGTCGATCTGAAAATTCCGGGCTGCCGTCCCTGTTTGAGCCCGGACGGCAAGCAACTGGCCTGGGGCTCCGGCGACCACGAAATCGCCGTCGCGCCGATTGATCTCGCCGCGGCTAGACCCACCGTCGGGACTTGGCGGCTCCGCATACAGGATCATACGAACGAGACCTACCACGTGGACTGGTCGCCGGACAACCGCTACCTGACCCTCAGCCGCGGCCCCGCCAGCAAGGGCGACCCGAGCAAGCCCGGCACGTTTCAGGCCGCTTGCGAAATCGTGGGCGTATATGCGCCGGGCTGGAATCTTTGCGCCGTGTCGGCGGAGCGGGACGGCGTGGTGGAACTGAGCCCGGCCGGCGCCGCCGATTTCGTGATGCTGACAACCAATGGATTCAGCAACAAAGAGTCCGCCTGGTTTCGCCCACCGTCAAAGTCGAAGGAATAGCCGGTGAACCGAACAACTTGGTTTCTACTGGGGGCGGTGGCGATCCGGCTGCTCTCTGGGTGCGGCAAATCCGAAGCCAACTCTTCAAGTGCGGTAAAGTCTGGCCCCGCATCGATCTCCGCCCCGGGTAGCGCCGCCAGCCCGTTCGAGATTGTGACCAAGTCCGGAGTCGAAATGGTTGCCCTGCCGGGGGGCGGATATTTGATGGGCAGCGATCAAGGCAATGCCGACGAGCGCCCGGCGCACAAAGTGACAGTCAGCGCCTTCTTGATCGACAAATTCGAGGTGACCCACGCGCTGTTCACGAAGGTGCAGTTGCCCAATCCCTCGCACTGGCAGGACAGCCCGAAGAAACCATTGGAGCGGGTGCGCTGGCGCGATGCGAAGCAATATTGCAACGAGCGCTCGCTCCTGGAAGGGTTGCGACCGTGTTACAACGAGAAAACCATGGACTGGGATTGCGACTATGCAGCGAATGGTTATCGCTTGCCCACCGAGGCGGAGTGGGAATACGCGGCGCGCGCCGGCACCGAGGAACCTTACGATTTCGGCGCGCCGGACAAGTTGCGACAATACGCCTGGTTCGCCGCCAACGCCGACCAGCGGACCCATCCGGTGGGTCAGAAACAACCGAATCGTTGGGGGCTCTACGATCTTTACGGCAACGTTTCCGAGTGGTGCGAGGACATTTACAGCCCGGCCTATTCCACGGAAAGTCCGGCCGTGGATCCCCACGGCCCGGCAAATCCCGGCAAGGATGTGCGCCGGGTCATCCGCGGTGGCAGTTGGAAATCCAGCCCGGAGGCTTGTCGCACCACGGCGCGGCAAGCCGAACTGACCGGGGACAGTGACGCGTGTTTCTCCACCGACTACTGCGGCTTTCGTTGCGTGCGGCGCGCCACCGCGGAAGAACTTCAGGCGTTGAAAAGCAACGCCAAGTGACGCGTTGCCACGCGGGATGAACTAACCAAGACCAAGCGCCATGCTTTTTCACACCTGGCCGTTTCTGGTCTTCCTGCTGGTCGTTCTGCCGGGGTTCTACGCCTTGCGGAAGACCCGGCTCTGGCTGCCCTGGCTCACGGCAGCCTCTTATTTTTTCTACGGCTGGTGGAATCCGTATTACCTCCTGCTCGTGGTCTATTCCACCTTGCTCGATTTCGGTCTGGTGGCATTGATGGACCACTGCCCGGGCACCGGGCAAACGACCGACGGGCTCGCCCGGCCGATCCGGTTTCGTTTCGGTGATCGCGTGCTCAAAGTTGCGTTTGTAGTTTCTGCCGCCGCGACTCTGGGCTGCCTCGCGATGGCACTTTTCGGCCTGCCCACGCTCCGGCCGACCATGGGTGTGCTCAGTCTGATACTACTCTTGATGGCGCTCGGGGCCCTTTTTCGCAGTCGCAAAATCTGGCTGCTCATCAGTCTCGTCAACAATCTCGCCCTGCTGCTGTTTTTCAAGTACGCCCGCTTCGTCGTGGAGAATCTGAACGCGGTTTTCACTTCGCTCCACAGCTCGTTCAAGTTGTCCGATCCGTCCACGCTCATGCCGTTCGGTTTCGAGTATCTGCTGCCGGTCGGCATCTCTTTTTTCACTTTTCAATCGCTGAGCTACACCATTGATTTCTACCTGGGTAACGTGCAGCGGGAACGCAACTTTATCCGCTTTGCGACCTTCGTCTGCTTTTTCCCCCAACTGATGGCCGGTCCGATCGAGCGCGCCAAACATCTCCTGCCCCAATTCCACCAGTTCCCCCCGGTGCGCCTGCAAAATTTCACGGACGGCGCGTCACTGTTTCTCGTCGGCTTGTTCAAGAAACTGGCCCTGGCCAATTACCTCTCGTTCTACGTCGAACGAGTGTACGACAACCCCAAGGCATTCGACGCCCCGGCGCTGGTGCTGGCAACGTTTGCTTTCGCCTGGCAAATCTTCTTCGACTTCAGCGGCTACACGGACATGGCTCGTGGCGTGGCGAAGCTCATGGGGTTTAATTTGATTTTAAACTTCAACAATCCCTACCTGGCTACCGGGCTCGGAGATTTTTGGTCGCGCTGGCACATCGGCCTCTCGTCCTGGTTTCGGGATTATGTTTATATTCCCCTGGGCGGAAATCGTGGGGGGATATTCAAAACTTACCGCAATCTCTTCCTGACCTTTTTCATCTCCGGCATCTGGCATGGAGCGAATTGGACGTTCGTCATCTGGGGCACGCTCCATGCCGCCGGCATCCTGATCACCCGCGAGCTGGAACGGTCGGCCGTTTATCGCGAACGCGTGCCCCGGCTGGTGAAGCAGTTGGCCGTGTTCAGTTTCGTGTGCTTCGCGTGGATCTTTTTTCGGGCCAATTCCCTCGGCGATGCCCTGCTGATCGTGCAGCGGATCTTCACGGCGGCCTGGCAGGATCCGCAAATCCCCGCGCTCATGCTGCTGCTGGTGGCCCTGATCTGGCTCTATCAATTCGCCTACGAGTCGCGCTTGCGGCCGCTCCTGCAAACGGGGGTGGTGCGCGTGGGCGCAATGGTTTTTATGGTCCTCTACCTGTGCCTCTGCGCCTCCGGCGGCGGCGCATTCATTTATTTCCAGTTTTAAAATGGCCGCCCTGAAACCATTGGAGTCGCCGGAGCTCCCCTTCGTCAACGAAGTGCGGCTGCGCCCACAGCACTGGGCCGTCGCGGCCGGGGTGGTGCTGCTCGTGGTCACGCTGACGCCGTGGGTGTGGAAAAAACTGGAACGCTTCGCGATCGGGCCCGACTACCGCATCCCCTACGCGTTGAGCAAAGACTATTGGCTCTACGAACAACGCCTGCAACGGGCGAGCCCAACGAACATCGTGCTGCTGGGCGATTCCGTGGTCTGGGGTGAATACGTTTTGGCTGATGGCACCTGGTCGCACTTTTTGAACCAGGAAACCGGCGTCCCCAACCGGTTCGTCAACGCGGGCGTCAACGGGCTGTTTCCGCTCGCGCTGGAAGGCTTGGTCCGCTGTTATGGCGGGTCATTGCGCCATCAGAAAGTAATTTTGCACTGTAATCTGCTCTGGCTGACCAGTCCCAAGGCGGACCTGAGCACCGACAAGGAAGAGTCGTTCAACCATGCTGCGTTGGTGCCGCAGTTCAGCCCGCGGATTCCCTGTTATCGGGCCGACGCCAGTGAGCGGCTCAACGCGCTGGTGGAGCGCAACGTTCCTTTCCTCGAATGGGTGAGCCATTTGCAAAACGCTTATTTCGGTCAGCAAAGCATTCCGAAGTGGACGCTGGCCGAAGCCGGGGGCGATCCGCCGCGCT
The DNA here is from genome assembly GCA_025350905.1 of Verrucomicrobiota bacterium. Taxonomy (GTDB): domain Bacteria; phylum Verrucomicrobiota; class Verrucomicrobiia; order Limisphaerales; family JADLHS01; genus JADLHS01. The sequence goes on along the minus strand of JANXWY010000090.1, from coordinate 27,885 downwards.
ATCCCAACGCTTATCGCAATCCTTTTTCCCAAATCACGTTGACCGTTCCCGCCGAACCCGCCGACGATCCGCAACGCGGCCCGCTGAGTCCGCGCCACAAGCCGTGGTCCACGAACGCCACCGGCACGACGCAGTTCGAATGGGTCGCGCTGGACCAATCGCTCCAATGGCACGCGTTCCAACGGGTCCTGGAAGTCCTGCGGCAGCGCGATAACGACGTGCTCGTCGTGTTGGGGCCATTCAACGAACACTTGATGGCCCGGGAGAACCTTCCCGCTTACCGGAAAATCCACGAGGAAATCGTGGCGTGGCTCGCGCAGAATCAAATACCCCACTGGATTCCCGAACCGCTCCCCAGCGTGTTGTACGCGGATGCCAGCCATCCATTGACCGAGGGTTATCAATTGCTCGCAAAACGACTTTTTGATGATAGGGTGTTCCAAAATTGGATAAGCCCGAAATGACGCCGCCACGGAGATGAAAGCGATCGGCTCCGGCACGAGCGGCGCGGGGAAACGGCAGCGGGGAAACGGCCACTTGCCCAACCAAGCCTTTCCGCGGATAATAATCACTATGACCGCACTGGAAGTTATAGACCAGATCAAACATCTGCCACCCACGGAACGCGTGATGGTCAACCGGTTTGTTGTCGAGAATGAGAGTTCGATGCCCGTCTGCAAATGCACGGTGGCTGTGTCCGAGGACGGTCTGCCGGTCATCCGTGCCAACGGCGGTGTCATTACCTCCTGCCTCGTGCGCGAGCTTGAAACCCTGACGCCGTGATCTGCCTGCTCGATGTCAACGTCCTCATGGCCTAGCTCTGGGAAAACCATGAGCATCACTCGAAAGTTCGCCCGTGGTTCAAAGGCGTTTCCGCTTTCGCTACCTGTCCGATCTCCCAACTCGGCTTTGCGCGGGTCTCCTCGCATCCGTTGCTCGGCTTTGGCATGACACCCGACGACGCGTTTGGTGTGCTGCGCCGACTCCTCGCCGATCCGCGTCATCGGTTTGTTCCCGACGACCTGAGTTCTGCTGACCGGGTGGTGCGAACCGACCTGATGACCGGCGCGAATCAAATCACCGACCGCTACCTGATTGCACTTGCCCGCCGGCATGGAGGCTGTCTGGCCACGCTCGATAAGCCACTGGCAAAAGCCTTCGCTGACGAAGCGAATCTGATTCAATTGGTCCACTGATGGAAAACTCGCTCGGCTCCGGCTCCGCCCGGAGGAAACTTTTCGGAAACCAGAAACTTCGCTGGCTAATCCTGTCATAGGAGGCGACAAACCCGGCGAAAGTGAACGCCGAACCCGATGCCGGCGAGATGAACCAAAATGCCGAACGATATTTTGTCCATGGCAACTCCGGTCCGCAGAGTTTTGAAAAGGAATTCCATCGTCGCGCAAGGCGTTGGCAATGCAGCTCAATTTCAACAACCTTAAAATGTGTGCCGAGTAACGGTGGTAACTGTCCGATCCGTCGCCACCGCTTTATTCCCGCAGGGGTGCGACCAGAAGTGGCGGTCAGTGTGGTAGAACGGCTCGCGCTGCGAGCCGTCGCGCCGCGTCCAGCGGCACGCCCGAGTCACCGCACGTTCCGCCCGCTCTACGCGGGCGGAGTATTCGCAGCGCGAACACTCCTACCACCCGGGTTGACCGCCACTTCCAGTCGCACCCTTCCCGCAGCGAAGGATTGACACCGTGTCGGCCAGCCGCATTTTATTGTCCCATGCAAATATCGAAGCACCTGCTCGCCACTAGCCGTGGGTGTCTCCTGTTTGCCTTCACGGTTTCTGTCACGGCGGCCGCCGAGCCGATCCGCTACAATCGTGATGTGCGTCCGATTCTATCGGATAAATGTTTCTATTGCCACGGTCCCGACCAGAACAAGCGCAAGGGAAAGTTCCGCCTAGACGTGCGGGAGGATGCCGTGGCCAAGCGGGCGATCGTGCCCGGGCAGCCTGACAAAAGTGAGATGATCCGGCGGCTGCGGGCCACCGCGGAGGATGAGGTCATGCCGCCGCCCGATTCGCACAAGCGCGTGACCCCGGCCCAGCAGGAAGTGTTGCGCCGCTGGATTGCCGCCGGGGCCAAGTATGAAGCGCACTGGGCCTACGTGCCGCCGGTGAAACTTGTCATTCCACCGGACAAGAATGCCATTGATGTTCTGGTCCAGCAGCGGCTCCGCGAGCTTGGGCTTAAGCCGTCGCCGCGCGCGGACCGTCGCACGTTGGCCCGTCGGTTGTACTTTGACCTGATTGGTCTGCCGCCAAAGCCGGAGGCCGTGGAGACTTTCGTGAATGACCAATCGCCCGCGGCGGTTTCCCGGCTCGTGGAACAGTTGCTCGCCGCACCGCAGTTTGGTGAGCGCATGGCCATCGGCTGGCTCGACGTCGTGCGCTTTGCGGATACGATTGGCTATCACTCCGACACGCCGCGTAACATCTGGCCGTATCGGGATTACGTGATCCGGGCCTTCAACGAAAACAAACCTTTTGACCAGTTCACGCGCGAACAACTTGCCGGCGACTTGCTGCCCCAAAGCACACAGGAACAAAAAGTGGCGTCCGCTTTCAATCGGCTCTTGCTCACGACCGAGGAAGGCGGCGCGCAACCCAAGGATTACGAAGCCCGCATGCTGACGGATCGCGTGCGGGCGGTGAGTAGCGTCTGGCTCGGCCAGACGATTGGCTGTGCCCAGTGTCACGATCATAAATTTGATCCCATCAAGCAGCGTGATTTCTATGCCCTTGGCGCGTTCTTTGCCGACCTCAAGGAGCCGATCATCGGCGCCCGGGAGCCGGGCATGTTAGTGCCAGACGACCAACAGGCAACGGAACTGGCGCGGCTCGATGAGGAGCTCGCGCGTGCGCAGCAGGCCTACGATGCGCCGCATCCGGAATGGGCCAATGCCTTCGCCGAATGGCAAAAAATTCAATTGGACGCCACGATTCAGGATCGCCGCTGGACACCCTTGACGCCGGTCCGGGCCGAGTCCGCCGGCGGTAGCTCGCTCAAGATTGAGAAAGACCACTCGGTGCTCGCCACCGGAAAAAAACCGGACACGGACAGCTACACCGTGGCTTTCACGAACGGCGTGACCGAGGTGGTGGGGTTGCGCCTCGAGGCGCTGCCGCATGACTCGCTGCCGGCCAAAGGACCGGGCCGCGCCGAGAATGGCAACTTTGTGTTGACGGAGCTGACGGCGAAAATCCAGCGGCTCGATCATACAACCAACGCGATTTCCTTCGTCGCGGCACGGGCGGATATCGAACAGGTCGGCGACCTCAAAACCAATCTGCATCCGACATATGTCGCGGCTCTGGTTATTGATGGCCATGCCTCGGACGACACCTTTGGTTGGGCAATTCTTCCTCAGTCAGGGCAGGCGCATCAACTTGTGCTCGGCTTGGCGGCCCCGCTCACGCTGCAACCGGGCGAAACGCTGACCGTGGACCTCACCCAGAACCGTGCGGGTCATCTGTTGGGCCATTTCCGCATTGGAGTCACGACCAATGTGGAAGCCTTGCAAGGCCCGTTGAGTTTTCCGCCGGCGAAAGAAATCGGTGATCTGCTGCTGGTCGCCGCGGAGCAACGCGATGCGGCGCAAACGGAAAAACTCTTCGCGCACTTCAAGCGGATCGCGCCCGAAACCGCCGCCCTCCGCGACCAGCTCGCGGCCGCCAGCAAAGCCCGCAGCGACTTTGAAGGCACAATACCACGCTGTCTGGTTTCGGTGGCCGCCAGCGAGCCACGTACGGTGCGCCTGTTACCCCGCGGAAATTTCCTGATTGAAACGGGCGAGATCATGCAGCCCGCTTTGCCGCCTTACCTCTTGGCCGCCCATCCCCCGGCGGGCGATCAGAAGTTGAATCGCCTCGATTTGGCGAACTGGCTGGTGTCGCCGGAAAATCCCCTCACCGCACGAGTGATCGTCAACCGGCTCTGGAAACAATTCTTTGGTGTTGGGCTGTCCAAGGTGGTGGATGATCTGGGCGCCCAGGGTGAATTGCCTGCCAATCAACCGCTGCTAGATTGGCTGGCGTGCGAATTCATGGACCATGGCTGGGACGTGAAACACATGATCCGCCTGATCGTCAACAGCGAGGCCTACCAGCAAACCTCCGTGCCCTCGAAAAAACTGCGGGCCCGCGACCCGCTCAATCGGGAACTGGCCGCGCAAAGCCGCTGGCGGCTGGAGGCCGAGCTGGTGCGCGACAATGCCTTGTCGGTTTCCGGATTGTTGGTGGAGAAAATTGGCGGGCCCAGCGTGAAGCCCTATCAGCCCGACGGGTATTGGGAGAACTTGAATTTTCCCGTGCGCAGTTACGACGCCAGCGTGGGGGCGGACCAGTATCGGCGCGGGCTCTACGTGTGGTGGCAGCGGTCGTACTTGCATCCCAGCCTGGTGGCGTTCGATGCGCCGACACGCGAAGAATGCGCGGCGGAACGCATTCGTTCGAACATTCCCCAGCAAGCGCTCGTGCTCCTGAACGACCCAACTTATGTCGAAGCCGCACGCGCCCTGGCCGGCCGGATTTTGCAGGAAGGCGGGAGTGACACGAAATCGCGCCTCACCTGGGCGTGGCGACAAGTGCTGGACCGCGCGCCGCGGACCGATGAACTCCAAACCATCCAGCCGCTGCTGGCCCAGCAGCTCGCGGAATATCGCGCCGACCCCGTCGCCGCCGAGGCGCTGCTCAAGATTGGTCAGACCCCGCTGCCGCCCCACGCTGATCCGGCGGAATTGGCGGCCTGGACGAACATTGCCCGGGTGATTTTGAATTTGCATGAAACCATTACGAGGGGGTGATGAAAAACACCAAACACCAAAAACCAAACACCAAAGAACCCTCAAACTCCAAACCGGAGCCGACCGTGAATTATGTCACTGGCAATGGGGGTGGCGCTTGGGTTTTCAAGGAGGAGCCATCGGCGGGTCCGGAACCGCGGCATCCGTTCGACTTTGAGGAGAGAACTGCGCTGTTTGGTGAAGGCATTATACGATTTTCGAAGCGGATTCCACGCAACCCCGGCAATGACCGGCTTATCAACCAGATCGTCGGTTCTGGTACCAGCGTCGGCGCCAATTTTTGCGAAGCAAATGATTCCGTCTCCAAAAAGGATTTCCGATATTGTGCGAAGCGTTGTATCAAAGAAGCCAAGGAAACGCGTTTCTTTTTGCGCATGATCGCAACCGCCGAGCCGGCAATGGCGGAAGAAGCCCGGCGGCTCTATCGCGAGGCGACCGAACTGATCCGCATTCTGGTGACGATGCACAAAAAGTGAATGCAACGACATTTTGAATTTGCAGCCTGGTGTTTCTTTGGTGTTTGGGCTTTGGTGTTTGGTGCTTTGAAATTCGTCTTTTGAAATCGCTATGAGCAACAACATTGACCTTCCCGCGCTGGAGCGCAGCTTCAACCGCCGCACCTTCCTCGGGCGCACCGCGCAGGGCCTTGGCGGGCTGGCGCTGGCGTCGCTGCTCAACCCGACGCTGCTTTCCGCCGCCGCGGCGGCGGCCGTCACGCGCAAAGACAAATGGACTGGCGTGGTCAAACCGCTCGATTACCCGCAAAAAGTAAAGCGCGTCATCTGGTTGAGCATGGCTGGCGGCCCGTCGCATCTGGAGACGTTCGATTACAAACCGAAGCTGGCGCAGATGCACGGCGAGCCAATGCCCGAGTCGTTTACCAAGGGAAAACAAATCGCCCAGTTGCAGGGTGCGAAACTGGTTTGCTTTGGTCCGCAGCACGGTTTCAAAAAGTTTGGTCGTAACGGCACGGAGATTTGCGAGCTTTTCCCGCACCTCGGCTCGGTGCTGGACGAGATCTGCCTCATCCGCTCGATGACGACCGAAGCCATCAACCATGATCCGGCGCACATGTTCATGAACACCGGCTCCCAGATCGCCGGCCGGCCCAGCATGGGCGCGTGGACGACATATGGGTTGGGCTCCGAAGCCGAAGAACTGCCGGGTTTCGTGGTGCTGACTTCCCTGGGCAAAGGCGGACAGAACCAGCCGATTTCCGCCCGGCAATGGGCGGCCGGATTGTTGCCCAGCCGCTTTCAAGGCGTGCATTTGCGCGGTCAGGGCGATCCGGTGCTGTACCTCGGCACGCCCGCCGGGGTTTCACGCGAGCAACAGCATGACGTCGTCCAGGCGATCAATACCATCAACGCCCGTTACGACACGATCGTGGATGATCCGGAAATCTCGACCCGCATCGCGCAGTATGAAATGGCGTTCAAGATGCAGGCGAGCGTGCCCGAGTTGATGGACATCAAGCTCGAACCGCCGGGCACGCTGGAACTGTACGGTTGCCAGCCCGGCGATGGTTCGTTCGCGTCCAATTGCCTGCTCGCCCGCCGGCTGGCCGAACGCGGCGTCCGTTTCATTCAGCTGTACCACAAGGATTGGGATCATCACGGCGGCGTGAAGGAAGGGATTGCTTTCAAAGCCCAGGAAATTGATCGCGCCTGCATGGCGCTCATCACGGACCTCAAGCAACGCGGGATGCTGGACGAGACCCTCATCGTCTGGGCCGGTGAATTCGGGCGCACCCCGATGAGCCAGGGCGGCGACGGACGCGATCATCACAACGCCGGCTTCAGCATCTGGCTCTGCGGCGGCGGGATCAAGCCGGGTTTCGTTTACGGCGCCACAGATGAATTGGGCTATGCCGCTATTGAAAATCCCGTGGATGTCCATGACTTGCATGCGACGATGCTTCGGTTACTTGGGATTGAACACACGAAACTCTCGGTGAAATTCCAAGGCCTGGACGCGCGGCTCACTGGCATTGCCGGGAAGACGATCAAGGAAATTCTCGTCTAACTTGAGGGAAGGGCTCGCGGTGAAGATCACTCACTCATTGGCAATCTTCCGGAGGCTGTCGCCGGTTTCTCGCTTGAGTTCTTTTTCCCAAATGGTGTCCAAGGCTGGCGCGATCGTATCAATCAGCGGTTGATCTTTTTTGGCTGTGTGCAGTCGGCGGGCACAGTCCTGGATGAAATCAGCCCAAACGGGCGGCATCGGCGCCAGCAGTGCATCCAGTTCCGGGCCGTCCAAATTGCACACGGTGCCAGCTAGCCCGACGGCCAATCGCCCGCAAAGTTTGTTCTCATCCAGAAACACCTGGCAATCGCGCCGGAAATCATTCGCTGAAAGCCGTTCCAAACCCCGGGCGGCCATGGCTTTGGCTCCGGGCGCGTTCTGCTCCTTCAGAAGCTGGGCGGTTACCAGATAGCCCAGCGAACCCGTGGCACTGGAGTCATAGATTCCCTGTGTATCCAACGCTAAATAATCCATTTGACCGCGCGCCAAACGGGCTATGTCCCGCGTCAGCGTCCAAGGCCAGGAGCCAACGGGCAACAACTCGTCGCTGTGCCCCAAAAGCCACTGGCCACCCACCAGCAACCAACTATTGGCGGTTTCACCGGAACTTGGAGGCTGGGTATTCGGAATTGCAAACCGACGGGTGGTGTCGTCCGGCGCGGTTGTTGCATCATAAAAATCTTTTAAGATTCCAAAAATGCCGCTTCGGCTCAATTGTCGCAGCAAGGTCGGTAGCTGAGCGCAGATAGCATCGGGAAGCTGAGTCCGCAGGTAAGAATCTACGAATTTTATCTGGACTAATTCACTGCCAAAAATAGCAACGGCTGAGCCGAGGGGATCGTTCGTTTGATAGACGTCCTTAAATCCACTGCCCTCACGCTCAATCCTGGCTAAGGCCGTCGCATAGGCACCGGGCTCGAAGTGCAATTTTGTCAGAATGTTGTCCGGAGCCTCGCTCCTCCCGGTCCACTCGATGAACCGGCTGGTCTTGGCTTCCAGTTTGAGAACAGAGCCGGCGTTGCTGCGGATGAGCTGTTCCCCATCGAACCAGCAGGCGGCATCGGTACCGTGTGCCAGGCGCACGAATGCCGCTGGGTCCAGGCGCACGCTCAGGGCAAAGGGAGGCGCATTGGTCGTGTCGTTGAGGCGCGAAAAACCGGCCCCGAAGGATATGTTCCCGCTATTGCCGTTTTCGTCCGGTGCCTTGGTTTCCATGCAAACAAAACTCTTCATCTGATCGAGCAAAAAGTGGCCCATAAATTTCTCCCGTCGGGCGGGCACATAAAGCCCGAGCTCGATTGCGGACGCCACGATTGCACGGCGAAGCCGGTTGGTTCCGGCGACCACCTCGTTATCCAGAATCAAGAAACCCTGCCGGGGTGACAGAATGCATTGCAAGGTTGAGGCCGCGTCGGGATACCCGGTGACCGACAGCACGGCTTCATCCCGGGTTTCCCCCACTTTCGCGAGCCAGGTGCGGGCCTTTAGCATCGTCTCCTCTATCGGGGTGAATGCGCCGTTCAACAGCGGGCCTTGGTCATTTTCAATGACTTCAATCGTGAGCGTCAGGCGACCGGAGGCATCCGGCCGGCCGGCCGATACCGAGTTGGTTAAAAACCGTGCGGAATGATAAAGCCGGTCCGTGATGGCGGTGGTGAGGCTGCTGCTGTATTTCATGCCCGGTTGCAAGCCGAGGTAGGTCAACAATTGCTCACGGCTATTCAGCCAGTTCCCGACCACTTTGATGCGATCAATGGTGGCGAGCGGACCTTCCTCAATGATGTTCACCTGCAACGTCGCGGTTCGGGTGGCAGCGTTCGACACGATATTCAAGTTGAATTGGGACGAGAAAAAACCATTTTGGACCAAGGTGTTCGTGACCAGGCTGGACAGGTGGCGCAAGCTGATGTTGTCAAAATGCGTCGGTTGCCCGACGACCCACATGGAATTCCGATTGTTCGAGTCCTCCGTATCCCGCTTAGCGGTCTTGTTCGCTGGGGCATTGTCAAGGAATTGAAAAGGTTGTAGCAACACGTCGCTGTCGGCGTTGGTCGTCGTCAGTGCAGTTACGATGGGTTGAATTGGGATCTTCCGGGCGCCGATGATTTCAATCGAACCGCAAAGGTAACGCGGTCCTTCCTTAATCTGCACGACAACCCGATCCGCCGAGGGATCGTAGCGCGCTATGATCTGGGAATCGGGAAACCCACAATGTAGATAGCCCAACTGTAGTTGACGACTGATCGCGGCCAGAAAGACATCGCGCGGGGCGAGGGGATGCGACAGTTCAGGAAAATCGACGGTGGAGTTTAACGTGTACCAGAGGTTCGTCGGTGAGAAAGTGGTGTCGCCTTCGAAAGCGAACCGGTCGAATTCGCGCAGCCGGCCGACGCGGGGAGTGTCGTTGGTCGCAGCGCCACGGACGGTGTCATTCTCCGCGCCAAGCACCAACACGAAGAGCAGGCACGGTAGCAAAGGTAATTTCATGGGGGGATATAACTTGCGATTTGCACACAATTTCAAAACCCGGTCAATTCAATTTTGCCGAGACGAAAATACCACAGTGATCATAGTAGTCTGCCAGGTTTCTTGGAACAGCCGATTGATTACGTGAAGCAGGCTTGCAAAAGCTGTGTCGGCTTGGCGTTTCCAGGAAAAATTGGACGATACGAACTCGGACGACTACACTCGCTGCGTGTCCACGAAGTCGTTTCGTTGATTGCTTTGTGTGGGGCTGTTCCCGGGCGTGCTGCTCGCGGCGACGGATGATTATTTGATGTAGTAACCCGACACACGCCATTTGCCATCTTTGTCGAGCAGGGGCGTGATGGATTCTACGGCGTTCGCTTTGTTCACAAAGTCCGTATCATATTGGATTACCACATACTCGCCATTGGGAGCACCGGGCAGGGAAGTCGCGTATTGTTGTGATCGAAGTTTGCGGGAGTTCAGTTTTCCCAAGGGCGTCCGGACGGCGCGTACCGCTTCTTCCCAACCCGTCTTCGTGACGGCGGACTTGAACAACGCCGCAGCCTCGTCCCAGTTCTGCCCATAATTGCCGCCATCCACCAGCGCCAACCAGGTTCGCGCGGACTCAATCGCCGCGGCTTCCGCCTTCGCGTTCCCTTTTGCTGCGGGATCGCCCGTTGATTGTTTCTCGCAACCGCAGAGGACCAGGACCAACAGTCCGCCGACGAGGGTAGGGAATTTATTCATCATGATACCTCCGGGTTGATTTTATTAGAGCGACGGTTTCGATGCGTTCCGCGTACCTGACAATCGGCCTGCCTTTTGGCCGGGGGCTGAATACACCGCGACCCTATTTCCTGTTTTCCAAGTTGTCGAGCAGAAGTTGGGCGGGTGCGCGGATTGCAGATGGTATCGGAGTATGGCGTGCGTGGGCCATGGGTCGTCAAACAGTAATGCGAACCCGCCACGCTTCCGCCTGAGCGGTTTTGCGCTTTCGCTTATGCCGAGTCACCCCGGTGGGAGACTTCATTTGCGCGCACCCGACTTGCGAGCCAGAGACTGAGCAGGCTCACCACGACCGCCAGCCAACCGAGCTTGTCGAAATTGACCAGCTGGCCGCTGGGCGATTTGGTTACCATCCAGCCGCCCAAGCTCGAGGTGACGCCCGAAGTCAAATCGCGGGCGCAACTGGTCAGGCTCATGAAGGCGCCCCGGCGGCGGGCTGGCACCGCCAGCGACATGATGGCTTGCCCCGGAATGAATCGTCCGCTGGCGAACGTGAAAAAGAATCCCGCCAGCGCGAGCGAACCCCACACCGGCAAACGACCGGAGTTGGCAATCGCCAGGGTCGTCAGACTGGCCGCGACAATGAGCAGCGCGAATATCCGGAGCCGCCCATGGCGATCGGCCAACCGGCCAAACAGCGGGGCGGTGAACGCCGAACACACCCCACCGACGAGGTAGATCAGGAACAATTTATCCTCCGGCAAACCGGCATTCATGACGAGGTAGGGGGCCAGCAAAGGGATGATGGCAAAATGGCCCATGACCAACGCGCACATGAAGAGCAATGCGCGTCCGGCATTCGCGTCGCGTAACAGGCCCGCAAAGGTCTGAAAACCGTGACGGGCCGAGTCATCCAAATGGCCGCGCACCGGCGGCAGCAGCCTGAACACCAGGCCCCAAACCGGCACTGCCATGGCGGCCACGAAGAAGAAGGGCATCTCCCAACGAAATTTTTGGGCGAGAAACAGCCCGAAGGGTACGCCTAAGGCCGCCGCGAGCGCGAAGGCTGCCATGATGATGCCCATGCCGGAAGCCCGGCGTTGTGGCGGGACGAGGTCGCCCACGATCGCCATCAGCGTCGCCCCGGAGACCCCGCCGAACGCGCCACAAACCGCGCGCGCGAGGAGCAGCGTGCCGGCGGTATGAGCCAGCCCACACGCCAGCGTGCCCAGGAAAAATCCCGCATAAGCCATGAGCAAGGTTTGGCGCCGATCATACCGATCCATGAAAGGCGCGGTCAGGAAACCCACCACCCCGGCGCTGATGGTGTAGGCCGCCACCAGATGACTGAACCCGGCCGGCGAAAGCGCGAGTTCGCGCATCAGTTGCTGGCCCAGCGGCATGATGACCATGAAATCGAGGATGTGGGTGAACTGCACGGCGGCCAGCAAGAGCAGCAGCGTTCGTTCAGAATAACGAGGCATGGAAGGATTTCGGGGAGTCGCGGGGGCGACCGACCAACGACGAACAGCAAAGTTCGCCTCGCACAGCGCACCCCAAAGTACCTGACCTCAGCCGGGGCTAGGTTTTCTTGCCTTCGGCAATCTTGGCCAGCAACTCGTCGCGTTGCGTCGTGTCGCCCGTGCCGCAACCCCCGTTGGCGGTCCCGCCCGACGCGTGGCTATGGTCGTGCGGTTCGGCCTTGCGGGAGAAGGCGGCTTGCGCGCCGTTCATCGCCGCGCGGGGACTGTTGATGGCCGCTTTGGCTTCGGCGAGGTGACCTTTACCAATCGTCACGCCGTTGAACGCGCGCTGAGTCAACGCGGCGGTCGCCGTAAACGGTTTGGGCTTCGCGCCAAAGTTGTATTTGAAATTCTTCCAGTTGTCGCCGCGTTGATAATTCGTACCGAGCGCGCCGCTGGGATCGTAGCCGCAGTGGACCATGCAGTTTTCGCAACGCGGATCGCGCGCGACGCCGTCCACCACGCCGTATTTATCCCACTGCACTTTCGTGAGCATTTCCTGGAAGCCGTCGTAATGGCCGTCGGTCATCAGGTAACACGGCGCTTTCCAGCCTTTGATGTTGTAGGTCGGGATCGCCCACGCGGTGCAGGTCAGCTCGCGTTTGCCGGCGAGAAACTCCTGGTACACCGGTGTGCCGAAGATGGTGAACTTTTCGCCCCATTCCTGAATCCGGGCAAACTTCTGCCGGGTCATCTTGCGCGTGAGGAAGAAATCTTCCGGCTGTTTGCCGAGCCGTTTGACCATGTCCTTCTTGGCGGCGTCGTATTCGTAGCCGGGTGAGATCGTGTGGCCATCCACGTTCAGCGACGAAAGGAAACCGAACATGTCCTCCAGTTCCTGCACGTCCGTTTCCTTGTAAACGGTGGTGTTCGTCGCCGTCTGGTAGCCGAGAATTTTCGCCATCTTGATGGCCAGCACGCACTCCTTGAACACGCCTTCCCGTTCGACGATGAGGTCATGCGTAAATTCCAGTCCGTCCACATGAACATTCCAGTACATCCACTGGCTCGGCCGAATGACGACTTTTTGGCGCGCGGCTGCGTCCGACTTGCGGATGACTTCGGCTTCCTTCGCGGTGACCAGTTCCGCGTTCAGCAATTCCTGAAGCTTGGCCTCCATCGCCGGCGAATACACGGCGGCCAGGTAGTCGCGCATTTTCTTCCGCATGAACACCCCGTTGGTGCAGATGTAAATGATGCGACCCTGCTGGAGGAGCCCGGCCACCAACTCTTCGATCTTCGGATAAATCAGCGGTTCCCCGCCGCAAATGCTCACCATCGGCGCTTCGCATTCGTCGGCCACCGCCAGACATTTCTCCAGTGGCACCATGTCCTTGAGGTTGGTGGAGTATTCCCGGATCCGGCCGCACCCGGTGCACGTCAGGTTGCAGGTATGCAACGGTTCGAGCTGCAAGACCATGGCAAACTTGGGTGTCTTGCGCAGTTTGTGTTTGATGATGTGGCCGGCAATTTTTGCCGACAACGCAAAAGGGAATCTCATAAGTTTAACGGACGAGCGCGAGTTGTTGGGTCGCCTCGGCAGGCGGACGCACGGGCACGGACGGGTCGGGCAATGCCGGGGCGGCTGGCGGTGGGACGTAAAGCAATCCCTTCCACAGCGAACCGCCGCCCGGGATGAGAAAATCCAGCGGCGAGACGCTTTTCGAGGCATGGACGCCGCTGCACCCGGCCGCCAGCAGCGACAGGGCCGCGCACCCAACCCATTGAATCGTTTTCCGCTGTAATCTCACTGGTATGCCAGTATATCTTCCGGGCGCATGTCCGCAACTGCTAATTCGATGCTTCAGGTTCCTGGATTGAGCCGGGGGTTGCTGCTGGCCAGCTTGGTTTTCGCTGCTGGGGCCGGCCCCTTGAATCTCGGTTTTGCCTCCGATACCAACCCCGACGAGAACGTTCAGTTTCGCACGCACGCCCAACAAATCCTCGCCGCCGCCCAAAAGCGCTACGACACGGAACCCACCAACGGCGCGGCCGCCTGGCAGGTGGGCCGGGCGACCTTTGAGTTGGTCATGGTCCTCACGGACGCAAAGGAACAGGAAAGAATCATCATCGAAGGCATCACGGCGTGTCGTCAGAGTCTGCTCTTGGACCCAAAGTCCGCCGCGGCACATTATTATCTGGCCATTACCGTGGGCAAACTGGCCGACCTGAAGCGAAACCTGGCCGCCTACACGATGGTGAAGGAGGTGGAGCGGGAATTTCACAAGGCGCGGGAACTGGACGAACGATTCTGTAATGCCGGCCCTGATCGTTGTCTCGGCGAACTCTACTTCAAGGCTCCCGGCTGGCCGTTGAGTGTCGGCAGCCGGAGCAAAGCCCGCAAACATCTGGAAGCCGCCGCCGAACTCGTGCCCGAGTTTCCCGAAAACCGGCTCCTGCTCGCGGAGGCGTATTTGAAGTGGCACGACAAAAAACCGTTGGCCCGCGAGCTCGAAGCGCTGGAAAAACTCTGGCCGGCGGCGCGCACCAATTTCGCGGGCGCGGATTGGGCGCCGGACTGGAGCGACTGGCAGCCCCGCTTCGACAAATTGCGTGAGAATGGGCAGCCCTGACTTGAGACCGGGCGCATCCTTACCCGGCACCCCAACAAACAGCATTCCGGACAACCCCTCACGCGGCCTTCAGCCACCCTCTCCCCATCCGCTGGGGAGCGGGACGGGGTGAGGGGTTGGTCGGATCCGGTGAGCGCGATCATTTCAGGGGCCCGAGGTTCAGCCGCCGAAAATCCATTTCTCATCCGGAAGTTTTCCTCTACGTTCCGGCCGTGCATCCGATTGCCTTCAATCTCGGACCCATAACCGTTCACTGGTTCGGCATTTGTATCGCCCTGGCGTTCCTCGCCGGACTGTGGACCGCCACCCGGCGCGCCCCGCGCGCCGGGATTTCGGGCGAACTGATTGCCGACCTGGTCGTGCCGTGGCTGCTGCTTGGCGGGGTGCTGGGGGCGCGGCTGCTCTACATTGCCACCTACTGGCGCGAAAGTTTTGCTGGCCAGCCATGGACGGAAGTTTTCATGATCCAACGCGGAGGGCTGGTTTATTACGGCGGACTTATTGGTTCGTCGATCGCCGTCATCCTTTTCGCGCGCTTCAAAAAACTCCCGCTTTGGAAACTTGCCGACGTCCTCGCGCCCAGCATCGCCCTCGGCTCCATGTTTGGACGCTTGGGTTGCCTGATGAACGGCTGCTGCTACGGGCGCAGTTGCGAGTTGCCGTGGGCGATCCGCTTTCCGGAGTCCCACTCGACGCAAGGTCTGCCGGTGCATCCGACCCAACTCTATGACGCGCTCCTGAATCTGGCGCTCTATCTGGGACTGGCGTGGCTGTATCGCCGACGGAAATTTGACGGGCAAATTTTCGCCATGTATTTGCTTTGCTACGCCGTCACGCGCTCGATGGTGGAAACGTTTCGCGGCGATTACAACGATGCCCACCAGCACCATGGATTCACCCCCGCGCATTTGCTGAGCCTCGGAATTTTTGTGGCCGGCGTGGTTTTATTCTTCATCTTGCGCGGACGTAAACCATCCGCCGCGCCGGCAAAATGAGATTTCAGATTACTAGTTTCGACTTGTGAAACCTATTTCTGAACTTGGCGACCGAATCATGGATGCCCAGTTGGCCTTGGGTATCACGAACCCGAAGAACTTTAAGCCAGGGCTTCGCCTGCCTGAACAGGCTGAGCACCCATTTTTAGCCAGCGTATTTAGGAACACTGAGTTACTTGACCTGTATTCATGGAGGAATGGGTCCAATACGGATGCAAAGATCTCGATGGCACATTTGTGGATTTCTCCGGGTTTTTATTGGCTGCCCGTTGAGTTGGTCGAAGCGGAAAACAAGCACTTCGCAGAAAGTATTGAGGGTTGGTCAAAAGATTGGTACCCGATATTATCAAATGGAACTGCAGACCGAATATTCGTAGATCGATCCAAGGTGTTTGCTCGACAAGTTCCCGTATATTATGCCTTTTGGGAGAGTGCTCAACAAATCGGAAAGATCTATGACAGTGTCGAAACGATGATGGAAACGATGCTCAGGTGTTACAAAGAAAAAATATACCATCTTGATGTAGATGGTTTGCTGGATACGCGATTCTTAAACGAGGTGAAGATTGCGAGTGATTTGAACCCGAATTCAGACTATTGGCAGCGAAAAGACCTCTGTTGAGTAAGATGCCATCAGGTCGAGCTGCAAATGATTTTTGGGCCTTGATTCGTCCGACTGTGAGTGCGATTTGCTTTGATTTTCAACGGTGTAAAACCCAACAGGGCTTCTCTCCCCCAGAGAGAGAGGAAGTCAACACGCCGTCGCAAGTGAACTCGGACACGTTTGGTTTTTCCTGCGCCCAGGAACGCGGACCAAGGCGGCGGCGATGGCCCAGGGACCGACCAAATTTACTGAGCCATCCAATAGCTGTTCCCTCGCCCCGGGGGAGTGGGTCAGGGTGAGAGCGGACTTTTCACATTCATTCCGTGGCACAGCACCCGATCAAACAACCCATCTTCCTCGCCGGCCCGACCGCTGTGGGCAAATCCGCCGTCGCGCTCGCGCTCGCGGAAAAGATCGGCGGCGAAATCATCTCCGTGGATTCGATGCAGGTCTATCGCGGACTCGACCTCGGCACGGCGAAACCGTCCGCGGCCGAACGGTCCCGGGTGACGCATCACTTGATTGATGTGGCGGAACTCAGCGAGTCGTTTGATGCCGCGAAGTTCGTCACGCTCGCGCAGCAAGCCGTGACGGAAATCCAGTCGCGCGGTCGCGTCCCGATTTTTTGTGGCGGCACCGGATTGTATTTCAAGGCGTTCCTCGATGGACTCGGTGAAGCGCCGCCTTCGGATGAAATACTGCGCGCCGAGCTGGAAGCCACGCCGCTCGCGGAGTTGCTCCACGAATTGGAGCAACGCGACCCGGCGACCTTCGCCAGGATCGATCGGCAAAATCCGCGCCGCGTGGTTCGCGCCGTGGAAGTCATCCGGCTCACGGGCAAGCCATTCTCCGAACAGCGAGCCGAGTGGAGGATGAATACTGGCGCGCCGATGGTAGGGTCATCGCGCTGCGATGACCGGACGGCGCCGCGCGCCGTCCCTACCGTGGTAGTGCTCGCGCGGTTGTCTGCCGATCTCCAGTCCCGGATCAATGCCCGGGTGGACGAGATGTTCGAGCGCGGACTGGTGGACGAAACCCGGCGACTCCTCGATCACGGCCTCGCACAAAACAAAACCGCGCTGCAGGCCATCGGCTACCGGCAGGTCGTCGAGCATCTGCGCGGCGAACGCTCGCTGGCCGAGACGATGGAGCTGGTGAAAATCAAAACCCGCCAGTTCGCCAAACGGCAAACGACGTGGTTTCGGAAACATGCCCGCGCGCAATGGATCGCTTTGAAGCCGCACGATTCTGCTGCGGCGATGGCTGCGCTTGTGCAAGTCCAGGGCGCGGACTAGCCTGCCGCCATGCTCAAGCGCTGGCTCAAACTTCTGGGCAAGATCCTGCTCGCGCTCATCGTTCTGCTCGTGGTCTTCCTCCTGGTCGGGCGGTTTCGAGGGCAGATTGCGTTGGCCAGTTACAGACGCAAATTGGCTGCCCAAGGAGAAAAGCTTTCTCCTCAGCACTTCGTATCGGCCGTTTGTGGCGTCCCTGTGATTACGTCTGGCCCGCGCCGCCTACCCCAGAGGAAGTTGAGGAATACCGGCACAATGTCGGACGCAATTGATCGGCTAACATAGCGATTGGCGACTGTCCGGTGTTGTAGTAGAGTTCGGCGCATGGCTGCGACCGTTGAAACGTACCGTTATATCATCAAAACCCCCGGGATTTGCGGCGGCAATGCCCGCTTGGAGAACTCCCGCGTTGGCGTTCACGATGTAGTTGGATTGCTTCAAAACGGCGAAACGGTGGAGTCGGTAACGCGCCAATTGCCGGGGGCCACTCGCGCACAGGTTTACGAGTGCCTTTCGTACTACGAGGATCATCTGACGGAGATTGATTACCTCGTCGCTCGTCAGATGGCTGATGCCGGCAAATGACTTTCCTGTCCGCCGCCATGAATTTCTCATTAACACCCGGCTTCAGCCGGGTGTCGGAAATCACCTCGCGACAAAAACCGTTTCAAAGGTTTTGTGAACGTCGGCAAGCCGTTGAAACGGCTGGCGGCTTTTTCTGCCACGGGCACCGGGCTGAAGCCCGGTGTTAACGAAATGAATCTGAACCTTCGCAGGTATGTCCAACTTCAATAGCTTAGTTTGAAAGCCCTAATTGAAACCCGAGACACCCGGACGGAACGGGTCTTCCTTGTCGGACTGGAACTGAAATCCGGCACCACGGCCAACCTGCGCGAGTCGCTTGATGAACTCGGGGAACTGGCCACGACCGCCGGCGGCGCCGTCATCGGCGAAGGCACGCAAAAGGTCGAGACCCCGAATCCCGCCACCTATATCGGCAAAGGCAAAGCCGGCGAGTTCGCCGCGTTCTGCAAACAGAACGACGTGGACACCGTCATCTTCGATGATGAACTTTCGCCCGCGCAGAGCCGTAATCTGGAAAAGATTTTTGAGGTAAAGATTCTCGACCGCACCGCGCTCATTCTCGACATCTTTGCGCAACGCGCCCGAACGCGCGAAGGCAAATTGCAGATTGAGCTGGCGCAGCTCCAGCATTTGCTCCCGCGGCTGACGCGCTTTTGGGGCCACTTGTCCCGGCAGGCGGGCGGCATCGGCATGCGCGGTGGCGAAGGTGAATCGCAGCTGGAAGCCGATCGGCGCAAAGTCTCGGAGCGGATCGATCGGATCACACGCGACCTCGACAGCGTGCGCCAGCATCGCGCCGTGCAACGCAGCGGCCGCCAGCGCAGTCTCTGGCCGCTGGCATCGATCGTCGGCTACACGAATGCGGGCAAGTCCACGCTGCTCAACCAGCTCACGGGCGCGGAGGTGCTGGCCAAGGACATCCTGTTCGCCACGCTCGATCCCACGACGCGCCGCCTGCGGTTGCCGACGAACCAAAACGTTTTGCTCACCGACACCGTGGGTTTCATCCGCAAACTGCCACACGGCCTGGTCGAGGCGTTCAAGGCCACGCTCGAAGAGGTCGTGCAGGCGGATTTACTACTGCACGTCGTGGACATCAGTCATCCGCAGGTGGAGGAACAGATTGCGGCGGTGAATGCGGTGCTGGCCGAGATCGGCGCCGGCGACAAACCGACCCTGATGGTGTTCAACAAAATTGACCGGCTTAACGGGAGCAAAGAAGCTCTTGGTCGGTTCAAGGAGAAACACGCGAATGCGGTCGCCATTTCCGCGACGACCGGCGATGGCTTGCCGGTTTTGCTCGCCGAGTTGGGAACGCAATTGCGGCCCGTGCGCGAATTCCTGGAGCTGCGCGTGCCGCACGAACAGGCGGCGGTCATCGCGCGCCTCCACCAGGTCGGACAAGTGATCGAGCGGCGTTACACCGGCAAGCTCGCGAAGTTCAAGGCGCGGATCCCGCCGCATCACCACGCGGAATTCGCGAAGTTCATCGTCCCGGTCACGGGTCCAAAAAAGTAATTTTGACCCCGCCGGCTTTGGGTTGGGAAAAACTGTCGAGCAAGGTGGGCGCGGGCGCGGTCGGGTTCGGCTTTGATTCCACCACGGGTTTCGCCGAAGCCGCCGTCGGGGCCAGGGCCGAACGCAAGGCGCCTTCGACGAGTTGAGCACAATGGATTTTCATCGGCGGGAGCGGACCCAGTTCACCAGCCAGTTCTCCCGGCTGGAGGGCGAGGGCTTCCTCGGCGGTTTTGCCGCGAATCAATTCCGTCGCTAGGCTCGCGACGGCGATGGCGGTCTCGCAGCCGAACGATTGAAATGTGGCCCGATCAATGACCCGCTTGCCGTCCTGCTGCTTGAACTTCACCCACATCCGCAGCATCTCGCCGCAATCCGAGTTGCCCACGGTGCCCACGGCGTCGGCGTCGGCCAATTCGCCCAAATTCTGTGGATTGGCAAGCGCGGCTTGAATGCGGGACTGTAAATCATCGTTCATGGTTTTATTTTCTGCTTCCAAGGTAGTCGAATTTGGCCGGAATGCCCACGCTGATTTTTTTTTGGACTGGCCATCCGTGGTCGCCACTTGAAGTTGCCCCGGAACGCCGCCTTCAGGCGGCAGCCCCTGGTCCCTCCGCACGACTGCCGCCTGAACGCGGCGTTCCGATTCCCCGCCGGCTACACGGGGGCAGTGTCAGTGCCCCGCCTTCAGCAGGGACGATGGCATTTGTTTCGGGCCGGAAAATTTCATAGGCTCGAGGCATGAGAGCGTTGGACATACAAAACATCGGAAGCGAATTGGCGATCCGCTGGGACGATGGCGCGGAAAGTTTCGTCGCGCTGGAAAAGCTGCGGCGCGCCTGTCCGTGTGCCGGTTGTCACGGGGAAGTGGATATTCTCGGCAACCTTTACAAGTCGCCGGACAAACCTTTGGCCCCGACGGCCTTTGAAATGGTGCGTTTCGTCCCGGTCGGCGGTTATGCGATTCAGCCGTATTGGCGAGACGGTCATAACAGTGGGCTTTTTTCCTTCGACTATTTGCGGCGCCTGGCCGGGAACTGACGCCACTTGATTCAACGCCTGGTATGAAAAGATTATTTTTCCCGCTCGGCAGCATTTTCATTTTGCTGGGCTGCCAGACCCACTCGATCGAACACGTGGGGCCAGCGCCGACCGGCGGCCATATTGTCTCCACTGGCCAGGCGTTGCATCCCGCCGGACAATCGCTGGAATTTGGCGGTCGCCCGGTGGACTTGGTGCTCGCGCCCGACCGGCGAACGCTCTACGTGAAAGATAATCGTGGGCTCCTCGTAATTGACGTGGCGGCCTGGAAAATACGGCAGGAATTACCGTTTCCGGCCGGGGCCGGCTCCACCCACGGCATTGTCGTCACCGCGGATGGCAACCGGGTGTTTGTTACGCTCGCCCAAAATGCCCTGCTGGAAGCTAAACTCGATGCAGCGGCGATGCTGGCCTGGGGACGCAAGATTACTTTGCCCGGGCCGGGCGGCACCGGCAATTCCCATCCCGGCGGCCTGGCGCTTTCCGCGGATGAGAAACGGGCCTACGTCTGCCTGTCGCGGAACAACAGTTTAGGAATTGTGGATTTGGAGTCGGGTCGGTTGCTCAAGGAACTGCCGGTCGGCATTGCCCCGTTCGACGTGGCGCTCCGGGCGGATGGGAAAACTGCGTTCGTTTCGAACTGGGGCGGTCGTCACCCGCGGGCCGGTGAGAAGACCGCCAAGTCTTCCGGCACTGATACCCTGGTGGATGTACGGGGAGTAGCGGCCAGCGGCAGCGTTTCCGTGGTGGCGCTGGACCGGGAGGAAACCACCGCCGAAATCACCACGGGCTTGCATCCTTCCGATTTGCAGCTGAGCGCGGATCAACGAACCCTCTACATCGCCAATGCGAACTCGGACACCGTCAGCGTCGTGGACACGACCACCTTGCGGGTGGTTGAAACCATTTTGGTCCGGCCCGACGCGACCTTACCCTTTGGCAGCGCCCCCAACGCCCTCGCCTTAAGCCAGGATGGAAAAACTCTCTTCGTCGCCAACGGCGGCAACAACGCCGTGGCCGTGATCGCGCTGGCCCCGAAGCCCAGCCTCGAAGGTTTCATTCCCACGGCTTGGTATCCTGGCGCGGTGGTGACCGACGGCGATTCCCTGTTCATCGCCAACATCAAGGGGCTGGGCTCCCGGCAACCCAGTGACACGAAGCAGGGTTGGAACAGCCGCCGGTATCTCGGCACGGTGAGCAAGGTCAAGCTCCCCACCGCGCCGGACTTGCGAGAATATACCCGGCAGGCCAACGCGGACGCCCGTGTCCCGCAGATCCTGCGCGCCTGGGAAAGGAATGATTCGCGCAAACAGCCCGTGCCGGTACCGCGGCATACAGGAGAGCCGTCGGTCTTCGATCATGTCGTTTACATCATCAAAGAGAACCGGACCTGCGATCAGATCTTTGGTGATTTGCCACAAGGCAACGCGGATCCGGCGCTGTGCGTTTTTGGTCGGGAGGTGACGCCGAATCATCACGCGCTGGCCGAACAGTTTGCGCTGCTGGATAATTATTACTGCAATGGGGTGGTCTCCGCCGACGGTCATGCGTGGGCGATGGAGGGTTATGCTACAGACTACCTCGAGAAATCGTTCGGCGGTTTCACCCGCAGTTATCCGTTCGCCGGCGATGATCCGCTCAGTTTTTCGGCGACCGGATTCATCTGGGACAATTTGCTGCTGCATGGGCTTTCGTTCCGGAATTACGGTGAGATGAGCACCACCGAACCGGTGCCGAAAAATGCGGGTTGGTCGGCGATCTATGAAAATAACCGTACCAACGGCAACACCATTGCTTTCCAGCACGACATGCAGATCGAGACCCTCCGCCGTTACAGTTGCCCGCAATCGCCAGGTTGGAATTTGCGGATTCCGGACGCGGTTCGCGCCGATGTTTTTCTGGACGAATTCACCGGGTACGAAAAATCGGGCGACTGGCCCAACCTGGTAATCATTTATCTGCCGAGCGATCACACCTCCGGCACCCGCGCGGGATCGCCGACGCCGCGGGCCCAAGTGGCGGACAACGACCTGGCCTTGGGACGCATCATTGACCGCATTTCGCGGAGCCGCTTCTGGCCAAAGACGTGCATCTTTGTGAATGAAGACGATCCGCAGGCGGGGTTTGATCACGTCGATGGCCATCGCTCACTTTGTCTCGTGGTTAGCCCGTACACGAAACGCGGCGCCGTGATCAGCCAGTTTTACAATCAGACCTCCGTATTGCACACGATGGAACAAATGCTGGGCCTGCCGCCGATGAACCAGATGGATTCGCTGGCGCCCTTGATGACCGATTGTTTCACCCGCACGCCAAACTTTTCGTCCTACACTTGTTTGAAAAATAATATCGCGCTGGATGAAATGAGCCAACCCGTCGCCCAGCTTCAAGGGTTGGAGCGTTTCTGGGCCGAGCAAAGCCTGGCCCAACCGTTGGAGGCGGTGGACCAAGCGGACGAGGATACGCTCAACCGGATCATCTGGCATTCGGTGAAGGGCGTGGACAGCCCTTACCCGGCTTTTTTTGCTGGAGCACACGGGAAAGGACTACATCGGCTGAAACTGGGCCGCGCGGGTGCTGACGTGGATGATGATTGACGCCGGTTGCGGTTAGCCCGGCCACTCGGGTGCCGACGCCGCTCCGTGATTACCTTGCCAACGTTGCGCGAACTTCCGGCTCGGCGTTCAGAATGTAAAATTTTCCACCCGAAGCGAGCGGCGAATTTCAGGCGCTGAAACTGTTCGTCCGGTCGCCGACCACTTGCCGGGCAAAGGAACGGAGCGACCGCGGTTCAAGTCCCCGGCCGCTTGGCGGCCGGCTTGTAAGTCCGGCTCCAAGTTAAGGTCCAGAGGTCTTCCAAGCGCGTGCTTTGGACATGCCCATCGAAGAACCCCATGTTGATCGCTCCGGGCAAACGCTGCTTGATATCGACCGCCGTCGGGATGGGGCTGGGACGGGAACCATGCCGGGCGATGCACCAACGTTGGGTGCTGTTGACGTTCCCGCCCGCCAGCAGGTTCTTGGTCGGTACGTCGGACGGTTCGGGCCATCCATCAGCCCACGCACAATCGGCAAAAACCGGCGTCTGGACGGGAAGCTTGAACTCCCCTTCTTTCGTGAAAGCCTTCCCGGCGTCGGAATTGGAATACAACCAACCGTTGATTCCGTAGCTCGATTCAAATCCCTGATTCCACTGCACAATGGTCTGCGGACCAAACCAAGCCGCGGTGGCCGAACCGAACCTCTCTTCCGCCGGTTTGCGATCTGCCGGCACGGGAGCGGTCGGGCAGATTCGAATCTTGTCCGAAGGAACGTAGGCCTTCATCAAGGCCATCCAAAACTCCTTCGGATCGTACGTGGCCGGGAACGTCTTGCCTTGATCGTTTACGTACATGAAAAACCCGAGGCCGAGTTGTTTGACGTTGTTTTTGCATGCGGCTTCCTGTCCCTTCAGCTTGGCGCGACTCAACGCCGGCAATAGCAAGGCCGCCAGGATCGCGATGATGGCGATGACCACCAAGAGTTCAATGAGCGTGAAGCCAGTGTCGCCGGGCGATTCACGCCGGACGTCGCGGCGGGCGCGGAAAATTCTGGCGCTTCCGCTGGCAGACGATATTTGGTTCATGGTGGCGTTGCGTTACGGAGCATGGATTAGCGGAACAAGTCAGCCCCGGTTAGCCCGCCGGCCGTCCAATCCAGATTGTACATTTTAGTGCTGCCGCTCCCGGAGGTGTGGTTCAAATCCGGGTAGCGGGCAAACTGCGCATGGCCGTCCACGAACAGCAGCGACATCCCCTTGGGGCCGTGGCCGCCCGACGGGGTGTCCAGGGTGAGGTCGTAAATTGATTTGGCCGTGCTGGCAAAACACGGCGCGATCGCCTTCTTCGTTGGAAAGCGGACCTCCGACACGCGCCGTATTTTCAGGGCGCTGCCACCGTCATCATTGTAAAATTGATGGTAGTAGTAGTAGGAGCACGGGAAGAGCAGCTGGTTCGTGGTGATGCCACTGCCGCTGCCGTTGCGAATGACCCATTCCATGTTCCATCCCCGCCCCCGATCCGCAGGACACAGGAAGAAGGCGCGATTGTTGGTGCTGATGTACGGGTCGAGCATTTTCAACAGGTCCACGAACGGCATCTGCGGCCAGGCCCGACCCGAATGCGGGAATTGTTCCCGGTTGTCGCCGGTGTACATGTTCAGAGTGAAACCAATCTGCTTCAAGTTGGAGAGGCAATTCACCAGTTGCGCCTTCTGCTTCGCTTTGCTCAAGGCGGGCAGGAGCATGCTGGCCAGGATCGCGATGATGGCAATCACCACGAGCAATTCAATGAGGGTAAAGCCGCCGTTCGCCTGCGACCGTGGCGGAGGCTGAAACCAGGACGGCGGCGGCGGTGGGGGCAACCCTCGGGGACGTTTCATGCCTGCGGATAAATCGGCCGCGGTAATTGTATCAATCCGCCGAATCGCATTGGTGAAGAAATTTGCCATCGGCACGAGATCAACCGCGCGCACTTTATCAATTGTATCGTGCGGGTCAAACAGGTACAGCGGCCCCGAGATGTGGCACGCCGACGGAATGCCCGCGGTGAAGAATGGCGCGCTATCGCACGGCGGCTCAGGTCCGAAACCGTAAGCGTCGGCACACACCATTCGATCCAGCTGACTACGCTCCGCTTCCTCCGCAAGAATGCGGGCGAAGTGGTCGCTGCCATCGAAGAAAAGCGCTCGCACCTCGGGTCGGCCCGTCAGCCGGTAACCCCCGTGACCGTCACTCGCCGTTTCCTCGGCGATGTGTTCGACCCCAAACGCGGCGACCGTCCGTTTCAAGAGGCCATCCGCGTGGTGCGCCACGAACACTCGATTGCCATTCCCGCCATGAAAATGTCCGGACGCGGCCACGAAGATGAGATCGCGCCGCAGTTGCGGCCGTCCGCCGGGCGCTGCGGCGAACGTTTTTGCCAGCGCGAGCAGCACCGCCAGGCCCGAAGCATCCTCGACGGCCGAAGCGAAGGGTGCGTCGTGATGGCAGGTGATGACGATGTTTTCGTTTTCAATTTTTCCCCTTTCCCCACTTCCGGGGATGACTCCCACAACGTTGTGGGAGTTAACCTGGCGGTTTTCACCCTGGCTCACCAGTCGCGCGGTTTGGCGCGACCGGGCCAATGCCTGCACCTGGGCCGCATGTTCGCGTCCGACCCACACGGCCGGCAAATCTTTCAGGTGTCCGTCGTACGGCACAAAGAAATCGCAGCCGTCTGTCGGTGAATCCACCAGCAGGCCGATGAAGCCGACGGCCCCGCGGTGTTGCGCTTCGTAATACGCCGGGAAATTTTTGATCAACCAGTTGGCCACATGCAACGGTCCATCCGGGATGGACTGCTGTGCATCCTGAATAAACCGTGCGCCGCGTTTGAGCGCCACGCCCGGCAGTTCGGCAAACCGCATATTGACCACGGCAATGCGTCCGCGGAGATCCACGCGTTGGAACTCTTCGACGCTCCCTTCACCTACAAACACGGTTGCCGCCTCGAGGCCCGGCGCCGCGGTCCAACGGGTGTAGGGGACTGGAAAGCATGGCAGCTCGACGGCGTTGGCTGGAAAAACCAATGAGGTCGCCAACGGCTCCCAACAGTTCACCGGCACCGGTTCGCGCCGCACCTTCGCGAGCCCGAGTTCGCGAAACGTCGCTTCCAGCCATTGCTCGACTTGCAGGCTCTGGGAATAACCGGGACGTCGGATGCCGAAGCTTACGATGCGCTGGATCCAGCCGAGCATCTCCCCTCGACTTGGTTCGGCGCTGCCAAGCTCAACGGTTTCTAGCGTGCTCATGGTGGGGCGTCGGTCAGGGCGTGGATCACCGCCGCAAACGCCGGCTTGGGCTGGCCTGCGCGATCGAAGAGCAGCGGATGATTCACCCGCTGCCACGGAAACTCATTCAGCCAGCTCTGGCCGTCGTGCAGATTCCAGAAGGAAACCCGGGCAATGACGCCCGCGTGCTTACGAAAGAGCTGGAACAATTGCGCATACTGTTCTGCCTGGCGCTGGAGAATTTCCGGGGGACAACCGTCGCGGTAGGGATTCAGCTGCCTGAGTTCGGCTCGATATTTTCCGCCTTCCGCCCACCACTTCGCGCGGGGGATAACATCGATGTCCAACTCCGACACCACCACCTTCACTCCCAGTTCCCGCATGGCCACGAGGGTCGCCTCGAGTTCGGCCAACGGCACCTGGTCGAGCTCATAGTGTCCCTGCAGGCCGATGGCGTGCAGCGGAATATGTTTCGCGCGCAGCGATCGAACCAGGCGAATCATTTTCGCGCGTTTGGCGGGCAGTTCGGTGTTGTAATCGTTGTAAACCAGCAGCGCCGCCGGGTCGGCGGCGTGCGCATACTCGAACGCCTTTGCAATAAACTCCTCGCCGCACGCCTGTTCCCATCCGGACGGCCGCAGGTAATTCGTGCCATCATCCAGCGCCTCGTTGACGACATCCCACATGGCGATGCGACCGCGCCAGCGGCCCGCGACGGTCGCGATGTGCTGCCGCATGCGTGTCAGCAGCAGTTCGCGGCTCGCCGGCTGTTGGCCCACGCGATAGAACCACGCGGGCGTTCGATCGTCCTTGGCCCAGACCAGACAGTGACCTACGAGCTTGAGGTTCTGGCGCGTGGCGAAATCAACGAACGCATCCGCCGTGGCAAAATCGAACGCGCCTTCCGTAGGCTGGAGGGCGGCCGGCTTCATGCAATTCTCCGGTGTCACCGTGCTGAATTGCGCCGTGAGCAAAGGCCAATCGTTTGTGCGCTGGGAAATGTGGTCGTTGATGCCGACGCCGATGGCGAAGAGTTTTGCCGCTGCGTGGCGTAATGAGGAAGATTCCGGCGCGGTGGCGCTTAAGCCGAGGTGCGGGGAAACCAGCCAAGCGATGGCCCACAGGCTGGCGAGGAATGGCTTCATTGTCCCGACGGTAGTGAGCCGTCACCGAGCGCGTCAAACAAATAGGGGGCACGGAGGGCGTGGTGATTCGGCGGAGCGCGGCTGTGGTCGCTGACCCAGCCGCAGCGGGTTGGGAAGGCTGGTCGTGCATCCCGATTCTGGTGGAGAGTTAGTGTTTTGGCCCGCCCTCACCCCGGCCCTCTCCCCCGAGGAGAGGGAACAGCTATCGGACGTCTCATCAAATTTATTCGATCCTCGTGCTATCGCCGCCACATTGGATTCCATTCCTAGCCGGGCAACAAATCAAGCGCGTCCAAATTCTTGTGTGGCGGCGAAATGATTCTCCCTCTCCTCGGGGGAGAGGGCCGGGGTGAGGGTGAAAACGTCCAAAGTCTTGCGGCGTGCGAATACGACGAGAGGTTCCGGCCATTCTCCCTCACCTCATTCCTCTCCCGCTGGGAGAGGAGGCCGCTACGTTTCGCGTCTCGTGCATTCGGCTCGCGCTGGCGGCCGCCCATCACGCCCGGTTAGCGCTCCGAACCACACCCAAGCGCCCCACTCGCCCGCGACGGCCAACCGCGCCGGAATCTTCACCAGGTTTACTCCAACCCTGATCTGGTTTGCTCCGTTCCTGACAAGGCTTGCTCTGGTCTTGATCAGGTTTGCTCTGGTCCTGATCAGGTTTGCTCTGGTCCTGATCAGGTTTGCTCTGGTCCTGATCAGGTTTGCTCTGGTCCTGATCAGGTTTGCTCTGGTCCTGATCAGGTTTGCTCTGGTCCTGATCAGGTTTGCT
>JANXWY010000086.1 GCA_025350905.1 Verrucomicrobiota bacterium | reverse complement strand
ACGCACGGCACCGCGCCCAAATACGCGAACAAGGATGTCGTGAATCCCGGCTCGGTGGTGCTGAGCGGCGAGATGATGTTCCGTTACCTTGGCTGGACGGAGGTTGCCGACTTGATTCTCAAGGGTCTGAACGGTGCGATTGGCAGCAAGCGGGTCACCTATGATTTCGCCCGGCAGATGGAAGGTGCGACCGAAATCAAGTGCTCGGCGTTTGGCGACAATATTATTGCGCACATGTAGCGGTCGTCGGCAGCTTTTGGCACCCAGGGACGGCTTCACCGCCGTCCCTGTTTTTGTAGGGCAGTCCATATTTTATGAACCAATGTTTTTGGCTGGGGTTTTTGCTGGTGGCGTGGCTGCCGGTGGCTGAGGCGGTCCCGGTGGAAACAAATTTCGAACTCGCCTGCGCCGCGCTGACCAGCGCCCCGGCGGGTGACACCGAGCGGTTGCACCAGTTGTTCAAACTGGATTGGGAACACTCGATGATTGAAAACCCGGAGTTCGCTACGGAAGTTGGCTTTCCCGGACAGAATCATCGGTGGTCGGACATTTCTCTCGACGCCATCGCGCGGCGGAAGCGAGAGTTGCAGTCGCCGCTCAATGTCATTCAATCCATCAACCGCATGAACCTCAATGCGGCCGATCAACTCAGTTACGACTTGTTTCGAAAAAACTATGAACTGGCCGCTGCGGGCGCACGTTTTCCGAGCGAGGATTTTCAAATCACCCAACTCAGCGGCATCCAACAGGACATCGCGCGGCTGGTCCAAATTGCGCCCCACACGACCGTCAAAGATTACGAAGCCTTGGTAACCCGCCTCAAGGGCGTGCCCACGCTGGTCGATCAAACCATCGTGCTGCTGAAGCAAGGCCTGGCGACCGGCATCACCCCGCCACGCATCACCTTGCGGGACGTGCCGCAGCAGGTGAAAAATCAACTGGAAGCCGACCCGCAGAAGAACTCCCTGCTAGAAAGTTTCGGAAAGTTTCCGGCGGAAATCCCGGAGACGAAACAGGCGCAGTTACGACGGGAAGCGGAAACGGCATTGAGAGAAAAGGTCATCCCGGCATTTGAGAAATTGCACGAGTTCCTCGTGAGTCAATATCTGCCGGGGGCCCGTGAAACTATTGCCATGCACGACTTGCCCGACGGCAAAGCATGGTACGAATACAGCGCCCGCGTCTCCACGACAACCAAGCTCACGCCCCAAGAAATTCACGAGCTTGGCCTGGCGGAGGTGAAACGAATTCGCGGCGAAATGGACAAGGTCATCACGACAACCGGTTTCAAAGGCAGTTTTACTGAATTTCTGACCTTCCTGCGCACGGACCCGCGCTTTGCCTACACCAATGCCGACGAGTTGCTGCGCGGTTACCGCGACATCTGCAAGCGCGCCGATCCGGAACTTGCCCGGCTCTTTGGCAGACTGCCACGCCTTCCCTACGGCGTGTTGCCGATTCCCGACTACGCAGCGAAATCGCAGACCACCGCCTACTATCAACCCGGTTCGCCGACCGCTGGCCGACCCGGGTATTTCTACGCCAACACCTATGCCGTCGAGACGCGACTCAAGTGGGAGATGGAAGCGCTCACGTTGCACGAATCCGTCCCCGGTCATCACCTGCAAATCGCACTGGCGCAAGAAATGGATGAAGTGCCCGACTTCCGCAAGCAAGGCAGCTACACCGCGTTTGTGGAAGGCTGGGGACTCTACGCCGAAAGCCTCGGTACCGAGATGGGTTTTTACCAAGATCCCTACGCAAAGTTCGGCCAGCTCGTTTATGAAATGTGGCGCGCGATCCGGCTCGTCGTGGACACCGGGATGCACGCCAAGGGCTGGACGCGGCAGCAGGCGATTGATTACTTCCTCGCCCACGCCAGCAAGAACGAGCACGACGTGACGGTGGAAGTGGATCGCTACCTCGTCTGGCCCGGACAGGCGCTCGCCTACAAGATTGGCGAACTGAAGATCAAGGAGCTCCGCGCCTACGCCGCGAAGGAACTCGGCGACCGGTTTGACATCCGTCAGTTCCACGATGAAATCCTCGGCCATGCCGCCGTGCCGCTGGATATTTTAGAAGCGCAAATCAAGGAGTGGGTGAAACGGCAAAAGGCGGGGGGAAGCAGTTGACCCCAAATCGCCCGAAGCCGAGCGGCCCGACCGCCAAGGCTTGGGCGAACAGAGGTGCGGCGACGCCACCCCAAGTGGATGACGCCATTCTGATTGGGTCGCTTGGACGCGCGAATCAGGGTAAGTTTTCAAGTTAACTCCAGCGTACCATCGGGGGTCCGGGTCAGGATTACCAGAATGACAAAATCACGCAAACGGCGTTTGGCAGTCTTGTTCCTCGTGCTGGCCGCTACGGTTGGGTGCGATCAGACTGCGAAACATATCGCTCGCACAAATCTAAGCCAGAGCGGCTCCATCAATCTGCCGGGCGGTTTTGGCGAACTGCGCCTGATGGAAAATCCCGGCTCTTTTCTAAGTTTGGGCGCGGCCCTTTCGCCGTCCCTGCGGCGCGCGGTTTTCACCATGGGCGTCGGGATCGGCTTGTTCTCCTTGGTGGTTTGGCTGGTCTTCCGTGCGCGCTTGAGCTGGCTGTCTTTCCTGGGTTTCGCACTGGCTACCGCTGGTGGCGCTAGTAATCTGATTGACCGGGTGACCCGGGCGGGCAACGTCACCGACTTTATCTTCGTGCAGGTTGGCGCCCTCCACACGGGCGTTTTCAACGTGGCGGACAGCCTGATCACGCTCGGGCTAACGATGGTTGCGGTGGCGCTCTGGAACGAACGACCTTCCCCTGCGCCCAGCGTGGAAGTTTGACTGCCGCCCACCGCTGGCTTTCCGTAGTGCGATTCTACGCTGAATTTTCTTCGTGCTTTTGGCGGGGGCGGCTTCTAGTTTTGGGGTATGACGATCTGGCTACTCATGGTGTTGCTGCTGGTGTGTTCGGCCGCCGCAGCGTATCGGCAAGGCGCCATTCGCGCGTCCATTTCCAGCTTCGGCATCTTATTCGCCGCGCTGCTCGCGGGGTTGCTGGGCAAACTGGTGGCGCCGTTGCTCAAAATTCTCGGCGTGGTGAGCCCCATCTTGCTTTGGGTGCTGCCCGCGTTCATCGCCTTCGTCGTGGTGCTGGTGCTGATCAAGATTGGCGCCCAGTTTGTACATCAGAAGGTGGATGTTTATTACAAATACAAGGCCGGGGATCTCCGACTGAAGTTGTGGGAGCGGCTCAACGCGCGCCTGGGGGCATGCGTCGGGCTTTTAAACGGCGTCATGTATCTGGTATTGATTGCGATGGTAATCCAAGCCTTCAGCTATTGGACCGTTCAAATGGCTTCCGGTGACACGGACCCCAAAGGAATGCGGCTCCTGAATCAATTGGGCCGCGATTTGCAGAGCACCGGGCTGGCGCGTGCGGCCAAGGCGATTGACCCCATGAACGAGGCGTTCTATGACTCGGCGGATGTGGCGGGGTATTTGTATCAAAACCCTTTACGAGAGGCGCGTCTGTTGCGGTATCCGGGATTCCTTTCGTTGGGCGAACGGCAGGAGTTTCAAACGCTCGGGCAGGACACTGAATTCTCAACCTTGCGCTTGAAGCAAGCGCCGTTGCGTGATGTCCTGCAACACCCCACGGCGAGGGCGGTGTTTGATAATCCTGAATTGTTGCGCACGGTCTGGACGACGTTGCAACCAGACTTGAAGGATTTGAACATGTTTCTCGAAACGGGTAAATCTGAGAAGTATGACGGCGAACGGATCCTGGGCCGGTGGACGTTTGACGCCAATGCCTCCGTCGTGGCGTATCGCCGGACCAAACCGAATGCCACGGGCAGTGAGACGGCGAAGTTGCGGACGTGGATGAACGAGAAGTTTCCTAAGAGCAGTCTCGTGGCGGGGCCGGATCGCATGCTCGTGCTGAAGGCTTTTCCGCAAATCAGGTTGCAACCAGGCCAGCCCTACAGCGGCGAAGCCAAGAATCTAAAAGGCGAATGGAAGGCGGCGGGCGGCGATTATGAACTGATGCTTGAAGGCGGCACGGACAAGCGCACGGCGAAATTTGATGGGAGTCGTTTGATCATTGCCGGCGAGGGGGTCCCGGTGGCATTTGTCAAAGAGGACTGATTCCCATCGGAAGTTGGGAGCCGCCTCCACCAACGAAACCAGCGACAGCGATGGAGTTCAGGCTTCGGGTCGCTATGCGTGGTGAGTTATTTCGGCCCAATCGGCATTCCATTAACACGCTGGGGCACGCCGAGTTTGTTGAAATCCTCGAACAAGGATGGACCGGCGCGTAATTGAACGGATAAGTTGGTGCTGTTGCTGGCAAACAGCAGTCCACTGGCATCCCGTTCGTCGGGAACGTTAGGCTGCTCTGCCGGCCCGGGTTGCGGGGCGACGGCGTTGGCGATCCCGTCGGCGGGGAAAATAAACGAGGGCTTGGGATTGTCGGAAGCGAAGACGCCGATCACCAGCAACCCACACACCGCGGCGGTGAGGAGGCCGGATACCGCAGGGCGGTGTTCGATCATCTGCCATAGGCGTTTCACCCACGCCGACTGGGCCATCTGCTCGCCCAACGAACCGGCCCGTGCACCCGCCGCGCCCGCCCGGATGCGGGCGATCACCTGACCGGAAAAGTCGTTGAAATAGCGGGGCGGTGGCGATTCGTGTCGCAGCACCAAGAGCAGCCGGCGTAATTGATCGAAATTTTCCGTTTCGGGGTCCATACTCATTTGAGATAGTCTACCAGGAAACCTTGCAACTGCTGTCGCGCATAAAATAACCGCGACCGGACCGTGCCCACGTTGCATTCCATAATCTCCGCAATCTCTTCGTGGGCCATTCCTTGCACATCATGCAAGGTGACAACCATTCTGTGGGGTTCTGACAATTGCTGCATGGCTTCGTTCAATTTTTGTTGCAGCTCCCCCAACATCGCCTCCCGCCGCGGGGTTTTCTCCGAAATCAACGCCACCAGGTCCGGGTCGTTTTCGGCGCTGAAGTCCAGATCGTTCAGGCTCATGGCCGTCCGGCTCTTGCGCTGTTTTAGGAAGTTGAGCGTTTTGTTGACGGCAATGCGGTAGACCCAGGTATAAAAGCTGGACCCGCCCTTGAAGGTCTTTAGCGCCTGATACGCCTTGATGAACGCTTCTTGCGCGAGGTCATTCGCGTCCTCGTGGTTGGAGGTCATATGATAAACCGTCGCGTAAATGCGCTGTTGATAGCGCCGCACCAGTTCGTCATAGGCGGTCAGGTCCCCCTGCTGCGCCCGGTGCACCATCGCATCTTCCTCCGCCCGATTTACGATGGTGGGGAGTTTCGCTGGCTCGGAAGTCGCCGTGACCGCTGCGGGCACAGGGGTATTCGCCGCCGCCGCCCGGTCTGCACGATCTGAACTCATTCGGAGAGCGTGGCCGTCAACCGCCCCAGATACTCGGTCACCTCGAATAAGCCACCGCGGCCTTTGGACGCCGGCAATATCCGCAAGCATTGGCGCGCCTGGCCAAGATACCGTTCGATCAATTCCTGCGACGGGGTGAGCGTGTCGTGGCGCGCGAGCAATTCATTCACGCTGGCGAAAGCGCCCGGCTGCCAGGCTTGGACCATCGCTTCAAGCCGCACCCGGTCGGTTGCGTCGGCGCGTTCCCAGGCGAGCAACACCGGATAGGTCAGCTTGCCCTTGGCGAGATCCGTGCCCAGTGATTTGCCCGCCTTTTGTTCCGTGCCGAACAAGTCCACGCAGTCGTCGTAAATCTGGTACGCCGTGCCAAAGGCCAGCCCGAATTCGCGCAAGGCGGACCGTTGAGCGGGGGTCGCGTTGCTCAAAAACGCCGCCAGCTCGCTGGACAAGGCGAACAGCTCGGCGGTCTTCATTTCTAACACGCGGAAATAGTCCCGCCGGGACAACTCGAAATTCCGGCGATGCCGCGTCTGCAAAATTTCCCCGGAGCAAACCGTGTTCGTTGCCGAGGCCACCGCGCGGCAGACTTCGGGCGTCGGAAAACTGGCCGCGAGTTTTAACGATTGGGCGAACAAGCAGTCGCCAAACAACACGGCGATTTCATTGCCCCAGTTCGCCGCGAGCGTCAACTGGCCGCGCCGAATTTCCGCCTCATCCATCACGTCATCGTGGACCAGCGTGGCCAGATGTACCATTTCGATGATGACGGCGACCGTGACGTGCGAATCGTTGGTCTGAGCGAGCGAATTGGCCACCAGCGCGACGAGGGTGGGGCGGAGATGTTTGCCGTTACCTTTGAGGGCATATTCGGCGTATTGGGCGAGCGCGGGATCAAACTCGTTGACCTGTTTGGCGAGGCGGCGCGCGACAGCTTCCAGAAACGGTTCGACCGGTTCGACGATGTGTTTCCAGTAACCGGCGGGCTCTCGCGGTGGCGCGGTAACTCCCGCCACTTTTGACTCAACTGCCAACATGCGTTGCTAATGTATGTTTGACTTGCTGGGTTAGTCAAACCCCTTGTGCCGGAATGGCCTGGTGTCCCGGGATGCGAACGGGGATTGGGAAGAACAATTTTTTGGAATTCGGAAAACCATTCCGGCTGGCAAATTCGCAACTTTAGGCGGCGCGCCTACGATCACATTTGCTCTCAGTTCTACCCGGGGGCAGGGATGCCGTCCCCATTGATTCCTATGGACGGGCAACGGTGGAGTTAATAGCCTGTCAGGCGAAGACTTGATGCCGCCCTATGATGGATTCCGAAGAGCGTGAAATATTTTTCTACCTGAGAGACCAAGCTGAACGGTTCGTGCCAGCGGTGGCCATCGCCCGTCAGGCGGGCGGCAAACACAAAGCGCGGAACGCGCCGGATTGGGCCCGGCCGGTCCTTTCGCGAATGGTGGAGCGCGGAATTTTGGAAATGGACGCCACGAATGCGTACCGCCTCCATCCCATCCCCGAAAGCCCTGCCGCTAAACAATGGGTTTCGCCTCAAATCGCCAACATCCTCAAGCGAAGTGGCAAACAGTTCAAAAGTCTTGTCGAGCACAACGGAGACGCCGAAGCCTACTACGACCAACTGTGACTCTTACTCCGGGCTCCGCCGCCAGAGCTGGAGCTGATCGCAGTCAATCACTGCCCGACTGGCGGCCAGTTCATCACCTCCCAGAATTCCGCCCACGCTGCTGAGGATCTGACCGTCCGGCCCCAGCCCCCAATCCGCCAAATCCAGCACCGCGAAGTTCACGTTCGCCGTTTTTCGGCCACCCAATTCGAAGGCCGTTATCCGCGTGACACCAAACTCGCGCTTCCCGGCCGCGGCTGCGCCGGTGATTTGATTTGGGGAAGCCGCCACTCGCAGTCCCAACGCTCGCGTGGTTCGGGAGTCGAGACAACTCCACATCGCGCCGGTGTCGACGAGTAATTCCACATCCCCGCCGTTGAGTTTCGCGGCGCAAGTCAGCGCCAGCGGTTCTCGACGCGTGAGCCTTGCGGCGCCGCCGCCACCGCCCCGGCGATGCAACACTTCAGCCAGGGTTTTCCTCGCTTCGTTCGCCAGGGGCTCGTGGCGCAAATATAACCGTCGGCCCGCGCAATCGATCACCGCGTGATGGCGGATCAAAAAATCACAACCCAACACCAGATCGAACGACGCGGGTTGCCCGTTCACGCGGAGAGCTTGGGCCACGACGGGTTCATTTGTGAGGGTGACCCGCCCGAGCTGAAGTTCATTCACCGTTCCCGGCGTTGTGAGGCGGCGCGCGGTGTTGAGGTTGATGGTGGTGTACGACCAACCCGTATCCACGAGACAGCTGCGAGGGCGGCCATTGACCCGTCCAAACAGGAAGAGATGATTCTCCGCCGTGCCGCGGAGTATGACTTGCTCATAACCGAGCTGCTTCAACGTAGCGCCCAAGTTTCCGGTTTCCGCGCCCGCCGCCCGGGGAATCGTGTACAGGAAAAAACCGGCGAGCAGTACGAAAATTCCGAATGGGACGGGGCCAGTGGGGCGAAGGCGGTCGGGCCTGTCGGAGGGTTGACCTGGTGACATTCGCTCAGTCGGACAGAAAAGGACGGCCCGCGCCGGCGTCCGGAACGGACACCGTCGACTTACTTGTCGGACGCCGGCTTCGGCTTCTCAGCCTTGACTGGTCCTGTCTTTTTGTCGGGTTTTTCGCCTTTGACTTCCACCTCCGTGGCTACGCAGCGATATTGGATCGTCACCTTGGCGCCGACCTTGATATCACCGGCCACTTTCGTCCCGGCATCTCGGGCGACCTGCCATTTCTCATCGCCCTTTTGTACAACGATGGTGGTGTCGGTAAGTTCGAGCACGGGTCCGGTGACTTGATACGTTTTGGCTTGGGGCCCGCCCAAGGCTGGGAGCGTGAGGAATAAAGCCCCCGCCAACGAGAGCGCCGTGATGGATTGGAATCGTTTCATATTTGAGGATGGTAGTGGTTTGCTGATTCTGCTTACGGCTGTAATTCTGGTCACCGTTCGACTCGAAAGGCAAGCTCTGGCCCACGGCCCGCCCGCCCGCAAAGCCAGCGGCAATGCTCGCTTCTTTTTGTTGCCATGCCTCGAGGATTGGACAATTCTCCTGCATCGCAGTCAACTCAAGATACTAAAGAACATGAAAATTAACTTCCGCATGGCGCTCGTTGCCTTGCTTGGCGTCGCTGTCGTTTCCGCCCACGCACAATCCGGCTTGGGTGCGCCCAAAGGTCCCCAGTTCAGCGGCAGCTTGACCAAGCTTTTCGGCGACAACACCGCCTTCACCGCAGCCCTCGAAATGCAGACCATGGACGGCAGCGACCAGATTGCGATGCCCGGCAAACTTTCCTTTGACAATGGCAAATCCCGGTTCGAGATGGACATGACGCAAATCAAAAGCGGGAAGATTCCCGCCGGCGCCGCCGAACAGATGAAAGCCATGGGCATGGACGCGTTGGTGGCGATTTCCCGCCCGGACAAAAAAGTGAACTACATCCTCTATCCCGGCTTGACGGCCTACGTCGAAAACGAAGCCAAGGACGCCGAAGCCACCGACACGACCGGCAAGTACAAAGTGGATACGACGGAAGTCGGTAAGGAAACCTTTGACGGCCACGCCTGCGTGAAAAACAAGATCATCGTCACCGATGATCAGGCGAAACCGCACGAATCCCTGGTCTGGAACGCCACCGACCTGAAAAATTTTCCCATCAAAATTGAAACTACCGAGGACGGCAGCAAGATCACGCTGCTCTTTAAGGACATCAAGCTCGCCAAACCGGACGAGGCAATTTTCACCCCGCCCGCCGCATATAAGAAGTACGACAATATGATGGCGCTGATGCAGGGGGAAATTATGAAGCGCATCGGCGGGGCGGGGGGAGCGCCCGAGGGCAAGTAGGGAGTCATCGGGTTTGGCATGCACCCGCTGGAATGGCGGACAGGTCGGGCAAAATATTACGTCCCTATTTCGATTTGGAAGCTAGTGCCGCCAACGGGCATTGAACTGTGCGATCCGCCGCAGCTGTTCCTGGCGCGCATTCGTGGCGGTGACGTTCCAATCCTTCGCCTGACCTTCGAAGTCGAACACCCACAAGGCCGCCAGCGGCACGCCAGCGGTGTCGAGCGCGTCCAGCCAGGCAAGAAACTCTCTCTGGGTCGGCTCCGTCATGGCGCCGGGCGTACCGAACTCCCCGATGAAAAGTGGTTTGCCCAACTGCCGGGCCAGCGCCAGCGCCGGGGCCAAAGCCGCCAGGTCGTTGGTCGAATAGAGCCGACCGCTGAGGCTGGCAATTGGCGAGGGATTGTCGGCTGCCAGCATGGCGGCCCATTGTTCCGGCGTATCTCGCTGCCAGTTACCCGCGTGCTGTTGATGCCACGCCGAGGGACGCGGGAAAGCGTTTCCGCTGAAAAGTAAGCGATACGGATCGTGCTTCCGGGTTTCTTGAGCGAACTCTGTCAGGGCGACGCGCATTTGAGCGTGCGTCAGATCGTCCTTGGCCGAACGGGTCGCGGCGGTCCCCAGCATGGGTT
>JANXWY010000001.1 GCA_025350905.1 Verrucomicrobiota bacterium | reverse complement strand
CGGATAGATCGCGTAGGGGAGGTCGCGCCAGTGAATCAGATCCGGACTGACAGCATGTCCCCAGTGCTGACGCGGATCTTCGGGTGGATACGCCTGGTAGAAAAGGTGCCAAAGGCCCTGCCAGAAGCAGAGGCCGTTGGGATCGTTCAAGGTGCTCTCCGGGTTGACGTAGTGATAGATGGGGCGGTATGGATCAGCCGACAACTTTTTCCGCGTCTCCACAAACCGAAGTATCAGGGAATTCGTTTTCAATTCCGCTTCCTGCTGGTCGGGTTCCCCGGCAAAGGTGTAACTGGGGACGCGGGACTTGTAGCTGTTGGGCTCTTCCTTGGTCAGCGATCGCTCCTCTCCATCAGCACCGGCGGCAAGGCAAAGAGCCAGCAGGGGAATGAACCGCCACGGCCAAATTGAGGGCCGCGTCATGCTGTGTGTTGAGGCGTTCATGGGTTGTTCGGTGTCATCGCCTGCGCACCGACTTGATTTCGCCATGCGCGCCGGGCGATCCGGTCGCGCTGCTCTGCATATTCCATCCTCTGCTTTGTTCATTCATCACTGTTCTCCATCGAATGACTGGAAGATCATGGCATGACGACTCTCGTCTCGCGTCATCGCCCGCCGGATGAATCACCTTCGAGGACGCCGGCCATTTCCCGGCGCAAGGCATCCAGGAGCGCCGGATCGGTGGTGTAGGTATTCAGGTCGGTCGTGGCCCGGGCGATCAGAGCCTTCATTGGCTCACTGCCGCGCAGCTTCTCGAACAGCGTCAGGTACTCAAAGTCATCCATCCCGTCGCGCAACAATTCCAGACGGATGGACGTGACCGGACCGTTGATGCCGACGCGGTCGCCGGGATAGACCAGTGAGCCGTCACCGTAGGCGCCGCCGTGAAATTCGTAGGTGCGGATGTTGGTCCATGGATCGCGGGTAAACTTGGGATCCCAGTAAACCGTGGACCAATACAAAAATCCGTTGATCCCGCGCTGTTTCTGTTGCCAGAACAGAACGCGATGGGCGGCGCCGGCCCAATGGACCATCAGATTGGCCTTGGGGTGTTTGGGCGCGCAGCAGACATACCACCAGGAATCGTCGCCACGCGCGGCTCGCGCAGCCTGAGCCTGCTCATCCAGCGCCGTGGACATGGGACACCACAGGTTGACCAGCCCGTCCATCCGCTCATAAGTGGATTGGCCGGATTTTTCCCAAGGATTTCTATTGAAGGGCACATTGATACGCGCGCCCGGCTCGATAGCCTGAATGCGTAGCGCCCGGCGGCGAATCGCCCCGAAATCCGCTGGCTCGACCGGTTCATCCCAGATGTAGAAGAACCCCTTGTCCAGCCAGTTGTTTTTCTTGAGATGCTCGATCGTCCGGCGCAACACCTCGTCATCGTCGCTGTAGGGGATCACGAAACTGGTCAGGCGCGGATCATTGAGCCACTGCGCCGCCTCGGGATCAAACAGGTCGCACGGCAGTTGGTAGAGCGACAGGCGGCGTTCGAGAAAGAAACGATAGTAGTTGCGTCGGAGTTCAGCCGCCTGCGGTGTGCCTGGTTTCACGCCGTGTTGTTGCAGAACGAAGTCCCACGCCTCGTTGCCAATCGCCGTTCGCATGGAGGGGCGCTCGGGCAGCTTGAATCCCCGCACCCGCAGACGGACAGGAATCGTGCGCGACACTCCATCCGTGAAATCCAGCCGCAGCGTTGATTGGTAATTCCCTGCGGGCATTGAAGCCGGCACACCCACACTCAGCCAGATCGGCTGGGTCAGACCGTCCCGCAAGGTAAGCGGACATTTCAACGGCGGCAGAGGATCGGGCCAGGCGCGGTTCAAGTCGGGCAGATAAACATACTCGACTTTCATCAGTTGGGCGCGAAGGTCAGGGACGGCGCCGCCAACTCCCGCGAAAGTCGCCAACGTGGCGTTGGTCAGGACAAGATCGCTCCCTTGAACCCGCAAAACCACTTGGGCCGCCTCGGTCTCGTTGGCGGCGGCGTCCAGCCGAATTTGGACCTCCCCATTGGCCGGCAGATTGTCTTCCCGAAAAACCTTCTGCGCCGCCGGCGCCGACCAGACGTTCAGCGTTGGTCCAGAAGCCTCCGCGGCGACCACGGAGTGGGGCCGCAACAAACTCCAATAACTCAGCAGAGCAACAAGGCTGAACGCCAGTGAATCATTCATGCGCATGGGAACCTCCAAAAACTACTATTCGGGTTTGAGTTTGAGTTGCTGGTAATGCCCCACATCCACCGCGTAGCGCGTTGGCGGGCACTGGAGTTGAACGTCAGCCCGCGCGGGTAGCTGGGTCGGGGGCGTCAGCCGCAAGTGCTGCGGTTGGCGTGAGAAACAGCAGGGCGCACAGGGAAAGTGAAATGAATTCTTGTGTCATGGTCTCTTCATGGGTTGCGGACGAAACGAGAGGTAAAGAGCCGGCAAGGCTTCGCACAGGGCGCGTTCGTTCTCTCGCGGATCGCCGCGGTAATACACCTGCACCTTGGACGAACGCGCGGTTTCCCGAAATTCGTAAATGCCGTCGTCGCGCACGCTGACCTCGCAGGCGTGAAGTTCATTGGTCAAAACGCGGTCGGTGGGAAGAAGTTCCACTGTCGGCAGGATGCGGTGCGAGCCGTCGGCGCGGTGCACCAGTTTGCGTCCGCTCACACAGAGCCAGACGCCCGTCTCCCAAACGTGATGTTCCTTGGCGAGCAGTTTCTCATCAATCGGCGGGCCGTCGGTTTCCAGCGCCCGCAGAAAATCCACCCGCGCTGAACGGCTGAAGGCGTATTCCAGATAGCGCCGCAGTGGCGGGTTCATCTGCGAGATGAAGCGCAGGTCGGGCAGCTTCCAGTAGGTGTTGTGTTCGTCGTAGCTGAAGGCGGGATTGAACCCTCCGTAACCTTTCCCCGCCGCGTTGTTGGCCGCGCAGGGATACAGCGCGATCGGCAGGTCGCTGCGCAGGAGGCGCACGATGGCATGAGGATCGAGCGCGACGTTCCATTCGATGTAATTCGTCGCCGGCGGCG
>JANXWY010000479.1 GCA_025350905.1 Verrucomicrobiota bacterium | reverse complement strand
TCAACCAAACCGTGACTGGGAATAATGCGACGGGGCGTCGCATTCACCATTTGGCGACGAGGCGTCGCCGCCACCCGCAACGCTCTACAACTGCATTGTTACGGCTTAGCCGTGAACCTGCAGAAGACTTTAATCGCCAAGCCGCAAAGCTGCAAAGGCGTGAGGATTTTGAAACCTTTTGCTGGCCGTCCGGAGCGTCACACTATGAAGTTACCCAAGTTGCCCGCCGCCCACGTCCCGATCTCGCTCCTTTGCTTTGCGCCTTCGCACCTTTGCGCCTTGGCGTTGAATTCCGACCGAATGGTTTCGGCTTAGCCCGCCATCGTGTCGCTCCCGTTTGGCGGGAGGGGATTCTGGCCCTGCCACCATTTCAATGCGTGTGTGGGAGTGGACGACGTTCAGTCTGCTGGGGGGATGGGATAAATTCAGCCGGACCGATGGCTCGAAGCTGGGAGTTGGCTAAATCGCCTTTGAATCCTCACGAAAGCAGCCGGAGAGGGTCATTCGCCGGTGCCGGTATGGTGCCGGCGCGCAGGAGGCGAGTCCGAGTTTTCGGGTGGGCGCTGGGAGTCACAAACCTCAAAATCTGAGGCGCGCCAGCGGCGTCACTCGCCGCGCGCTCGTTGCTACCTGGCAACGTTCACTTGGTGGCCGGTTCTTTCTTGGCCGTCCAATCACGGGACTGAGTCTGGCCGTCCCGATCGGATTCCGATTTACCTTTAATGGTTTCGCCATTGACCTTGCCGGTGTATTTCGTGGTGACCTTGTTGCCGTTCATTTCGCGCGTCACCTGAAAAGAGATTTCGTCGTTGGTGAGCTTGCCTTCCTGGATGGCGACCTCGTTGGTGCGGCCGGAAACCGTGCCGGTCAGTTTGTCGCCGTCGACCTTGAATTTAAACGTGCTTTCCCGGACCTGATTGTTCTGGTTGGTGAAGCTTGATTTCCAGGTGCCAGTGACGTCCACTTTCTTGTCCTGAGCCGGGGCCGTGAAGGCCAAGCCGAGCGCAAGGGTGAAACAAACGGCGCATTGCATTATTGCTTTCAGAGTTCGTTGCATAAGGTTCCAGAGTTGAATGTTTGCTAGGCTATCGGTGTGAGCACGTGTTTAGTTGGGGAGTGCTCACTGGTGCTTGTTGCAGGCAGACTCTACCCAACGCCCGCCGGGCACAAGGACAAATTCGTGACAATTTTTCCGGCGCCAATCCGGTGGCTTTTTCGTGTTTCCCCCTTGGGCGCTGCGGTCGGAGGCGAGCGAGGTACGCTATGACCGGAGCCCCTTGCACTTCGTGCCTCCGTCGCCCGGTTGAACGGGGATCACTACCACTGGGAAAATCAACACGATCGTTCTGCGGCCCGGCCAGTAACTTGAAGCGGCCTCAATCCCCCTCCGCTCCAGCTTCGACGGGCCGCACAATTTGTTGGCTACGCGGCCCGTTTGCTTAAGCCAATCGAAGTCGTCATTCAGCCGGCGGTGAACTTGGGATGGAGATTCCTCCCAAGGCCGTCCCGGAAATTCAGCTTTTGCCCGCCGCGGTTCTTCCCCATTCTATGTGCGTGGAAGCCGCACCCATTCTCGCCATCGTGATGGTCCTGATATCCGCCGGGGCAAGTTTTTTCTTTGCGCTGGCGGAGACAGCGCTGTTTTCCCTTAGCAAATGGCAGGTGCGCGAACTGAGCCGCCGGGCGGAACGCGCGGGCAGCCTCGCTACGCGGTTGCTGTCGGAACCGCAGGATCTGCTGGCGACGATGGTGCTGGGAAATACCTTTGCCAACGCTGGCTTGCTGGCGGTGGGATTGTGGCTCGCGCTCGGCGATCGCGGGCCGCTGGCGGGGACGGTGGCGACGGTGGCCGCGGTGCTCTTGCTCACGCTGTTCTTCGGCGAAGTGTTGCCGAAAACGCTCGCGGTGCGCCGGCCGGAAGTCTGGTCTTTGCGGGTGGCGCGGCCACTGGCCTGGCTGCATCGGATGGCGCGGCCCCTCCATCAACTCGCCCAACGCCTCAACCATGCCCTGTTACGGGCGGTGATTCCCGAGTCGGTGAAACCGCAACTGGCCTTGACCGAGGCTGATTATCAGGAGTTGGTCGAGTTCGCGTTTCAACAGGGCAATCTCGCCCGGTCGGCGCGTGACATCATTTTACAAATCGTCAACCTGGATCGCCGCACGGTGAAGGACGTGATGCGGCCCCGCGCGCAAATGGCGGCGATCCCGGACGATCTGGCACGTCCGGAGATGATCGTCGCCGCGCGCCAGTCCCGCCATCGGCGGCTGCCGATGTACGACGAAACGCCGGATACCATCGTGGGCCTCCTCAATACCCGGGCTCTGTTGCTGGATCCCGAGGTCGATCTGGCGGACGCCATCGAGTTCCCATCGTTCGTGCCGGAGACGATGAACCTGCTGCAACTCTTCAAAAGTTTGCAGCGCCAGCAGCGCGGCATGGCGATTGTGCTGGACGAATTCGGCGGCGTGGCCGGCCTGGTGACGATGGAGGATATTCTCGCCGAACTCGTCGGCAAGTTCCAGCGGACAGTCGCGAGTGAAGGGTTTGTGATGGAAAAGTTGGGCCCGGGTCGTTGGCGGCTTAACGGGACCATGCGGCTGGATGATTTTCGGCGGGAGTATCGCGCGGTGGGCGAAGTGGTCGGCGTCGAGACCGTGGGCGGGTTGTTGTTGAAGCTGCTGGATGTGGTGCCGGGCGTGGGGGAGTCGG
Source organism: Verrucomicrobiota bacterium (assembly GCA_025350905.1). Classification (GTDB taxonomy): domain Bacteria; phylum Verrucomicrobiota; class Verrucomicrobiia; order Limisphaerales; family JADLHS01; genus JADLHS01. The sequence continues at coordinate 24,160 of JANXWY010000479.1, read as the reverse complement.
CGGTCTTCCGGGGATTGAAACTCACCGCCCATGCGGTCGACGAACGGCGCGTGCGGGAGATCCTGGTGGAGCAGGTCAAATGAAGCGCCCAGACCCAAGCCCGGAGCCCCGGAGATACTACTCGCCCCCAGCCCCAACGGGCGAACGGATTGGTCCTTGGAGGCTCTTGGGACTTCGGAGGTTGGCGGTCGGAGCTTTCCGCTGAGTCATGGAAGCCGACTTCTTCATCGCCCTGGGGCTGCTCGGCTGCCTGACGCTGTCCTTCTGGCTGTCGGGTATGGAAGCGGGCGTCATGGCCTTGAGCCGGTTGCGGATCCGGCAGCAAATGCGCACGGGCCGGCCCTCGGCCAAAGTGCTCCATCAATTCTTGGAGAACCCGGAAAACTTTCTCTGGACCATCGTCGTGGGCAATTCGCTGGTAAACTTCGTGGTGTTGGGTTGGTTTTTTTCCACCTTGTATGGGCACATCTCCTGGCGTTCCGGATGGTTCGGGCTGTGGTTTGTCGCGGTGGGTCTGGTGTTTTATACTTTTTTTGACCTGCTGCCAAAAATGTTGTTTCGGGCGTATCCAAATCGGCTGTGCCTGGCGCTGGCGCGGCCTTTCCAGGTGGTGCATCTCGGGCTGCGGCCGCTCGTGGCCGTGGTGGAGTGGGGTTCGCGAATGTTGCTGCGGTGGTCGGGCGGGAAAATATTTGCCGGCCATCTCTTCGGGAATCGCGAGGAGTTGCGGCTCGTGACGCAGGATTCTGACCAGGCGATCAGCCGCGAGGAGCGCGCCATGATCAACCGGGTGCTCGATCTGGAAAATCTGACGGTGCGACAAATTACCAAACCCCTCGCCGAGGCGACGACCATCGTCATGGACGCGACGGTGGCCGAGGCGCTGCACCTGTTTCGTACGAGCGGCCTGACGCGGCTGCCCGTCTGGCAACAACGCGGCGGGGTCCGGCGGATCGCGGGCATGGTGAGCGCCGAGAGCCTGCTCTTCAACGCGGAGTTGGAGCCAGCGCGCAAGGTCTCCGAAGTGATCATGCCGGCGTTGTTCCTGGCGGAAGAATTGCGGCTCGATGTGGCGTTGGATCGGTTGCAACGCGGTGGTCAGCGGCTGGCGGTGGTGCTGGGACGCGACGGGTTGGAGGTCGGGATCGTCAGTTTGGGGGACATGCTCAAGGCGATTTTCGGGGAGGTGAAGTTGTGACGGACTGGCATCAGCTTTGGCTCCTCGCCTTGAAAATCCTCGCGGTGCCGTTGCTGGTGGCGTTGAATGGCTTTTTCGTGGCGACGGAATTCGCGCTGGTAAAAGTGCGGCTCACCCAATTGGACCCGCTCGTGACCCATGGCCAGCGACGGGCCCGGATGGCGCGGCATGTGGTTGCCCATCTCGACGCGTACCTCAGCGCGGCGCAACTGGGCATCACGCTGGCGAGCCTGGGCTTGGGCTGGATCGGCGAGCCCATTTTTGAGGAGCTGCTGCAACCGGTGTTTCTGGCCTTTGCCGTGGAGAGCCTGACGGTGCGGAAGTCCATCGCCTTCGCCGTGGGTTTTACGGTGATCACCTTTTTGCATATTGTGGTGGGCGAGCAGGCGCCGAAATCCTTCGCGATCCGGCGACCGTTGGCCACCGCGCTGTGGGTGGCGTATCCGATGCGCGCATTTTACTTCCTCGCGTTTCCGTTCATCTGGCTGCTTAACGAGAGCTCGTTGGGGTTGCTGCGCGTGTTGGGGCTGCAACCGGCGACCGAGCTCGAAGGCGCCTCGTCGGAGGAGGAACTCAGCGTGCTGGTGGCGACGGCCCAGAAGCATTTTGGGGCCTCCCGTTTCAGCCGGGACCTCGTGCAGAACGCCCTCGAACTGCGGCACCGTATTGCGCGTGACGTCATGCGACCGCGGCAGGAAATCACCGCGCTCGACACGGACGCCCCCGTGACCGAGTGCCTGGAGGTGGCGGAGAAAACGCGCTATTCCCGCTTTCCGATCGCCGAGGGTGGTAACTTGGACCGGACGCTCGGCGTGGTGCACATCAAGGAGCTGTTCGCCTTGCGGCACACCCTGCGCACGGGGGCGGATCTGTTGCCGGTCGCGCGCAAATTGATTTATGTCCCGGAAACGGCCCGCTTGGAAAAGCTGCTGCAACTGCTCCTCGAACGGAAACTGCATCTGGCCATCGTGGTCGACGAGTACGGGGGCACCGTGGGTTTGGTGACGCTGGAGAACATCATCGAAGAACTGGTGGGGCAAATTCAGGATGAGTTCGATCAGGAGAAGCCGCTGATGACCCGGTCCAGCGAGACGACGTGGGAAGTGGCGGGGGCGCTCCCGCTGCATGAACTCGAAGCCCTGGTCGGCATGGCCCTGCCGGCCGAGGGGATTACGACCACGAGCGGCTGGGTGACGCACCAACTGGGCGGTTTTCCGAAAGCCGGTGATGTGGTGCGGAGCGGCAATTGCGAACTGCGCGTGGAAGAAACCGACGGCTCCCGCGTCGCACGGTTGCGGGTTACGAAGCGTTGACGGTCACCGTCGGCCGGTCACCAGCACGCGCCCCGCAGCGCCAAGATCGCGATCGCGATTCCCGAAAAGACATCCAGCCCGACCGCGACCCACAATTGGTTTTGGGCCGCGCTCGTGGCAAACAGCAAGCAGGCCAGCAACCAGACGATCAGCGGGTGATAGTCGGTCCGATTTTTCCTGGTGCGGGCCGGTTTTTGGGTGAGCGCCGGCGTGGTGAACGCCAGGATCAGCAAGGTAGTGAGCAGCCAGCCCAGGAAGTTAACGAGCGGGGCGCCATACCAAGTGTAGGGAAATTTTGTCGGCAGCCAGAGCCAATAATGATTCCCGCGGGTGGCGAAGGGTTCCAGCGCGAGGTCGAAGACCGCTACGAGCATGGCGGTGAGTCCAATCAACCAATAGCCGTAGTTCCGCAGCTTGCGCCAGGGGCGGAGAATGAGTTTGGCCACGCCTCGCGAATTTAAGATCACGATGATCCAGAGCAGCGGTAACGGCCAGGCGAGCGTCTGGAAGTACTGCGGCCCGATGGCTTCCGAGTAAATAAATGGCCCGAACGGAAAGGCGGTCGTCGCGCCCAAGCCATGGGCGAGTCCGCCGAGGAGGCCAGTCACAATGGTGGCGAACAGGATTTTTTGGACCGGCAGACTCCGCGACAAAGCCCCCAGCGTCGCAAGGACGGTCAGCAGCACCAGGAGGGCTTCGGGCCAACCGGTTCTGCCGGGCCGCGGCGACCAGAGGAATTGTATCCCCAGCACGCACAGAAAACACAACCCAGCCAGGCCGGAAATCGTTTGTCGCACCTGGTTTAGCAGGCGTTCGGACGGCGAAATCTCGGAGCGGATGCGGCGGGACAGCGGTGGTGAATCCATATCGTGGCGCGGAGCGTAAAACCAATATTCCGCGAAGCGAAGTCCAAAAGTGGACACTGCCGAAAGGCGACGCCCGAAACTAAGGGACGAAGGCGGCGCGAAATCTAGGACGGGCATCAAACATTGTGCAACGTTGCCGCCCTTTCATCGACCGGGATTCTTTTCCCCGCCTCGTCCCGTTCCTTGGCATCAAACATGTTCATTCCGGACGCGGATGAATAACAAACCCATGACCTTGAGTGAAACGATGCAGGCGATTCGCCATTGCGCCATCCAGATGGACGAACTTTATGGCCAACCGGTTTTTGACGAGTGGGTGGTGGTGTCGTTGCTGGAGCCGCAGTCGCGCGTGCTCGGTTATGTGGGGCCGCGCCACGAGGTTTTCGCCAAGAACTTCACTCGCGATCTCGGCGGCCTGCGGGCGTCGCTCCTGAATGGCCAGCACTCGGCCGGAGACTTCGAGTTTGCCCGGCATGCCGCGGGCACCAATTTCGAGGCTTTTCTGGCCTTGGGCGACGGTTTGTATCTGATCTGCAACAATACGCAGTCGTCCATGGCTGAAATCGCTAAGAACCCCCGTTGGTTGAGCGCCCAGGTCCCGTTTGCCGACCTGAGTGACCGGGTGGCAGCCGGTTCCCCTGCCTGCGCCAGTTGAATAAATTTTAGTTCTCGGGGACGGCGTGCGGCGCTGTCCGGCGCCGCGGCCTGTGGCGCTCGGTCTCGTCCTTACTTCAATAAACCCTGTTTCAGGAAGAACCCGTACGCTGCCACCAGACCCAGACCCACGAATCTAGGCAAGCGCCCGACGGCGCCGACGAACACCAGGTGCACCACCGTCACGCCGGCGATGACAGACACGCCGGTGAGAAAAATTCCCGGCAACTTGAGAGGATGCAGCAGCGCGAAGAGGCCGACGCACAGGGGCAGGCAGATGTGGCCGTCGCCTACTTGGGAGGCGTAAACGACTTCCGGCTTTCGCCGCCAGCCGTAATACAGCGCCAGAATTGCGTTCGGCAGCACCATCAACCAGCCGCTTAACCAGCCGAGATTTTTGGCGCTGATAAATCCGCTGTGGCTTTTCGCAAGCCACGTCATGAGCCAGTCAATGCTCACATACGACGCGTAAGCGCCCACGCCGAGCAACGTCAGATTGAAGGGCAGTCGCCAACCCAACGACTTCCCCTGCCGGGCGTTGGTTTTCAGCACCTCGAAGACGTGGAAGCATTGCCAGAACAAAAACAAACCCACGAGCACCAGGCCGTCGTTAAAGGTCAACCGCCCGTCCCGACCCAGGGCCCAGACTGCGCCCGTGAAGAACAACACGGCGGTGAGCGTGAGCAGCATCGAGAGCCGATGGAGCTTTTCGGCCGGCGGCCCGCCGCCTTTCTTCGGTTTTCCCTTGGGGGCCGGCGTCGGTTTGGCCGGCCAGAAAATCGCCGGCAGACCGAGGAGCAGGGTGAGATTGGTGACATTGTTGACCAGCGCGTTGGTCATCACGTCTTCGCCCGGACCGCCTTGCCGGGCGAGGAGGAAGGCGAAGATCAAATTTCCGATACCGGAACAATACGGCATGATGAGCGTGCCCAGTACCGTGCCCTCAAACCCGCCATCGCTCATCGCCTCCAGTCGCCAGATCAGCAGGAGCGAGGCGGCGATGAAAAGGCCGAGGAACGCCCATGGCGCGCCGGCGCCCGTGCTTTCGAGTAGATGAATCCAGGAATTCAAGCGGCGCAGTTAAACAAGGCGGGACCTTCTTGGCAATCGGGCGCTTTCGGCCAATGGCCCCGCCCGTGCGGAGTTCCATCATCGGGCGGTTGCGAGGGATGGCCGGACTCGGCTACGTATAAGCGGAACTCCGACCAACAATCCCGCTCAACATTTTCTTGCGGAGCGCCGATCTTCGATCCGGCGCGTTTCCTGAGGACTCACAATACCGCCGGGCCGGAGACCGGCGCTCCGGAGGTGGTGTCCAGCCACGCCCTTCGCAATCGCGCGGCCTTCTTCCTGCTCGACTACCCGGTATGCAATTGGTCGAATGTGATAAGATTCGCAGAAACAAGAATGCCTCGACGCTGAAAGCCCCTTTGAACCACAGGCAATCTCCATTCCGGCGGATACGCTCTCCTTTTGAGGACACTTGTCTACATCATGCACGACATTGGCTGCTCTCGATTGCTCTGGTGATGTTGCTGCCGTTTGGTCTGCGGGGTGGAGTGATCTATACGAATCTGGTCATGTTCAATTGCACGAACGGATCAAAACCTGCCGGGCCGCTGCTGGTGACTGACGACGGTAGCTTCTTGGGGGTAACGGCAAAAGGTCTTACCGTCACTTCGCAGGGTAGTTGTTTCGGAGGCGGAGGCACGATTTTTCTAATGACAACCTCAGGCGTCATCACCACCTTGGCCGAATTTGTGGCCGGCTTTGGAAATTGGCCCTCTTCCGGCGTTGTCAAAGGACGCGACGGAAATCTCTATGGCGCGACGGCGGAAGGTGTGCGCGGTGGCTCTTACAACGGAGGCCTTGGTTATGGCACCATATTTCAACTGTCCTCGAACAATATTCTGTCCACTTTGTACGAGTTCGATGGCACGAATGGGGCACTGCCGTATATGATCCTAAGCCGTGGAGTCGGGGACGGTTTCTACGGGGTCACCCTTTATGGTGGGATTGGTTTTAATGGTTCTCAAAGTAGCGGTCAAGGGACGGTATTCAAACTCGGTACGAATGGAATTCTTAACACGATCCACGCTTTTGATTCCACCAACGGCTTCGCGCCAGAATGGTTATCGATGGGGGTTGACGGCAACCTATACGGCACCACTTCGGCTGGCGGCAGCAGTTATGTCGATCCGAATCACAGCCCGGGCTTCGGCACGATCTTCCGAATCACCACCAACGATCTATTCACCAGCTTCTTCTCGTTCAACGGCACCAATGGCTACCGACCGTGCCCCGTGTTGGCCTACGGAAGCGACGGGAGTTTATATGGTGTCACCGGAAGAGGCGGCAGTGCTTTTAACGGTTCCTCGGGCGGATTTGGAACGATATTTCGCCTTACGCTGGCCGGGGAACTAACGACGCTCTATGAATTCACTGGCGGCGCCGATGGTGGGTACGCTTACGTTGGGTTGATCCGGGGTACGGACGATAACTTTTACGGCACGACTATCAACGGAGGTGCAAACGGCCAGGGCACCTTGTTTCGCATCACCCCCGCCGGAGTCCTTACCACCATCTACGCCTTTATCGATGGCGGCGGCTTTCCGCGTTTCACAACGGAAGGCAAGGATGGGAGAATTTATGTCAATGCGATGGACTCAGGAACGTATGGCAACGGAAACATTGATCGGTTCAGCATCCCCATGCCGCCCGTATTTCAGTCCGTTGAAAAAAATGGTGTCGCGCTGAATCTGACCTGGAGTTCGGTAGCGGAACAGGCTTATCAACTGCAATACATTTCCGATCTGAATTCGACCAACTGGACCAATCTCGGTACCGCGGTCACGGCCACCAACGGGACCATGACCGCCAGCGACACAATCGGCGCGGCCAGCCAACGCTTTTATCGCGTCGTCTTGCTGCCATAAGCGGGCGCGTTAAGTCAATTGCTTCTCAGCCGGAGGATATGCGTTGTTCCCCCACACCACGGTCACGCCTACCTTGTCCGGGGAAACCAACCGCACGGTAGTCGCCCCGGTCGGGTTTGTCCCGACACAATCGCCAATATGCTTGTCAGGTGGTTGCCTTGCGGCTAACACTGTCGCGCCGGTTGGGCTCACGCGAATCCGGAAGAGAAAAACATTCATAACCGAAGCCGCAGCACTCGAAATTCAACCATGCACCATTGCTTCAAGACGATTCCAACCTTGTCGGCTCTGGCGGCCTGCGCCCTCACCTTGTGCCTGGGTGCGGGCTGCGCCTCGTCCGGTCACAAAAAAGGCAATCAGGCCGCGGCCAGTATTCAAACGGCGGCCAGCCACATCGCTGGTCTCCCCGCCGCGATTGACACGACCTTGGCGTCGTTGAACGCCTTGGTGAACCAACCGGCGGCGGATTTGCGGCCCCAGTACAAGGCGTTCGTCTTCAATCTCGCGGTCGTCGAGGATGCCGGGAAGGAAATTGTGGATGCCCGCATCGAATTGGGCGAGAAGGGCAAGGCGTATCTTGCCGACTGGGATGCCCAACTCGCGCAAATTAAAAATGAAGACATCAAGGCCCGCAGCCAGAACCGACAAAATGAAGTGGCGGAGCAATTGATGGCGATCAAGCGGAGCTACGCCGAAACGGAAACGGTGTACCGACCATTCATCTCCGGTCTCAAGGATGTGCAAAAATATCTTTCAGTGGATTTGACTCCGGGCGGAATCGCGGCCATCAAAGGTACTGTGACCAAGGCGGTCGCTGATGCGGTTCCGCTCAACGCGTCGCTTGTCAAACTGGCCAATGACTTCAAAGCGCTGGGTTTGGCGATGTCTTCGGTCACGCCGCCGCCCGCAAAATAGATCGGCCCGAGCTGTTTGACGGATACCGCGGTGAAGGCCAAGGCCCCCTCCCGATTTTTGCGAGTAGCCACGGGCAAACTTCCCCGCAATACTCCGGCCCGACATGAACAAGCGATCCAACCAACTCGGCGTCGCCGTACCTTGGTGGCGGCAATTGACGCCGTATCATTGGTTCGTGCTGGCCGTGGCTTCGGCGGCGTGGAGTTTTGATTGTCTGGATCAGCGATTATTCTCCCTGGCGCGGATTCCTGCGCTCTCGGCGCTCATGGACAAACCGGCGAGCGACCCGGCGGTGCAAGCCATGGGCAAGGAAGTCACGGCGATTTTTCTCGTGGGTTGGGGCATCGGCGGGTTGATCTTTGGCGCGCTGGGCGACCGGTTTGGGCGCGCGCGGATGCTGATGGTCACGGTGCTGATTTATTCGCTCGCTACCGGCTTGAGTTTCTTCAGCCACTTCTATTGGGACTTCGCGCTGTTCCGCTTCATCACCGGGCTGGGGGTCGGCGGCGTGTTTGGGCTGGCCGTGGCGTTGATCGCCGAGACCGTTCCGGACGGTGCGCGGGCGCAATCACTGGGTCTGCTGCAAGTCCTTTCCACCTGCGGCAACGTGAGCGCAGGGTTTTTCAAGATGTGGATTGATTCGCTGGAGAAGGCGGGGACGATTTCCGCCGGCCACGGCTGGCGTTGGATGTTTCTCGTGGGCGCGTTGCCGGCGCTGCTCGTGCTCCTCATCCGCAACTATCTCAAAGAACCCGAACGCTGGCTCAAGCTCAAAGCGGAAGGTCACTTGGTCACGGGCGGCTTGTTCGCGTCGTATCGCGGATTGCTGGCGGAAAAGCGCTGGCGCAAACACCTGCTCGTCGGCGCGGTGCTCGCCAGTACCGGCGTCGTGGGCTTGTGGGCGATCGGCGAATACGCCCCGGATCTGCAACGCAACATTTTCCAAACGTACTACGCGAACGAGCTGGTGGCTCAGGGAAAAATTGCCGTGGCCACGATGACGAGCCCAGAGACGAAGAAACTGACGAAGCCGCTCGTGGACAGCGCCATTGCCTGGGCTTACCTCGCCAACATGGGCGGCGCAGCGTTGGGTATGTGGCTGTTTACGCGCGTCGCCAATGTGTTCGGCCGGCGGCTGGCGTTCTTGATTGGCTTCAGCAGCGCATTGGTCATCACGTTTATGGTTTATTGGCGCATGAACTCGCCGCAGGACGCGTACTGGATGATGCCGCTGATGGGGGCGGCGCAGCTCGCCGTGTTCGCCGGTTTTGCCATTTATCTGCCGGAACTGTTCCCGAGTCGCCTGCGCAGCACGGGCACGAGCTTTTGCTATAACGCCGGACGCTTCGCCGCCGCCGCGGGCAGCCTGTTTTCCGCCGCGCTCGCCAAGTGGGCGTTTGGCAGTCACGGCTCGCCGCTCACTGAACGGTACTCGGCCATGACGATGTGCGTAATTTTTCTGGCGGGCATTTTGATCCTGCCGTTCGCGCCCGAGACCAAAGGTCGTCCCTTGCCAGAGGAGTGATGAACACCCCAACATTCGCGAAGCCCACAAAAATATCCGGACAGAGATTGCCAGCCGGTTATCGATCGAACCTTGCGTGGTGCGCGGTCATTTGGCGATGAACAATTCACAACCTCCAATCAAGCGCTGCGCCTGGCCCAAGACCGAACTCGATATCGCCTACCACGATACGGAATGGGGTGTGCCGGTGCATGACGATCGACTCTTGTTTGAGATGTTGATCCTCGAGGGTGCGCAAGCCGGCTTAAGCTGGTCAACGATCTTGAAGAAACGCGACCACTACCGGCGCGCGTTCGACCAGTTCGACGCACGGAAGGTTGCGCGGTACGACGCGCGCAAAGTGGCCTCGCTGCTGGCGGACGCCGGCATCGTGCGCAACCGGTTGAAGATTGCGGCGACCCTTCAGAACGCGAAAGCTTTCCTTGCCGTGCAACAGGAGTTGGGCAGCTTCGACGCCTACCTCTGGCGGTTTGTCGGCGGGACTCCGATCCAGAACCGGCGCCGTTCGCTGCAAGATTTCGTGTCGCGCACGCCGGAGTCCGATGCGCTGAGCAAAGATTTATTGCAACGCGGATTCAAGTTCGTCGGCTCAACGATATGCTATGCGTTCATGCAAGCGGTCGGCATGGTCAACGATCACACCGTGGATTGCTTCCGGCATCCGCAGTGCGGAGCGCCGGGCTCTAACCCGGATCGCTAGAAAACCCAAAGCCGGTCCGAAGGAAGGGATTTCTTCAAACATTGGCAGGGGAATGAATGACAGAGGAATCCGTCGCAATGCCTTGCTCAATCAGGATCTTATTCCTCTGCCGAACATTCCTCTGCCTTCCCGCTTTTGCGAAGGCGTGATGCACTGGCGCCAGGGCGAGGGGGCGGCGCGCCGTTAGATTCGCAGAAAGATCTTCCGTTTGTAGAGAAAGTGGACGAACCAGAACGCCAGCAGCAGGCCCACGATCGAAATCATCATGTCGCCGAAACCCGTGGCCACGTGTGTGTCGAAGAACGTCTTGATGTCCCCGCCCACAAATCGCCCGGCAAGTTTGCCGAAACCGCCAAGAATGTTTCTCACCAGATAGATCGTGATTGAGTTCATGCCGATCCAGACAAAAGGCTGGCACCACCACTGTTTCTTCCAAACGTCCACCACGAGGTAGAAGCTACCCAGTAGCATGGCGCTGTACCCGCCGGCGACTAACACATAGAAAGAGGTCCAGATTTTCTTGATCACGGGGAATTGATAATTCCACAGCCAGCCAACGCCAACGGCCAGCAGGCCCGCGCCCAGAAGCCAGCCGACCTTGCGCGGGTCGGCCAGGTTCCGGTTCTTCAGCAGCAGTCCCGCAAAGACCCCGAGCAGACAGGTGGCGACGGCTGGGATGGTGCTTAGGAAACCTTCGGGATCGAAAAAAGTGTCATGCTTCCGCCCGGGCAAATATTGAAAATCAAAGTGGTCGGCCACGTTGAGGCCCTTGGCGAATTGTCCGGCCATCCGATTCGTAGTGGCATAGAATAATTGCTCGGTGGCCCGCCACGCCGGGCTATTCCGCACGCCGGACGGGTTGGGCGATCCGGCCTCGCGAAAGTAGTCGGCGGTTTGCGAGTCGCCGGCGGTTTGCGCCGCCTGCGCGACGGCTTCCCGGGTGAGCTGAAAATTGCGAATGGGAATAAACGTCATGAGCGCCCAGTAGCTGACGAGCAACCCGGCGACAATCGCAACGAGCGTCCGCGGCTTGAACAGGCAAAACAACCCGCCGGCGAAGAAGTAGGCCAGCGCGATGCGGTTGAGCACACCCATCAAGCGCAGTTCCGGCCACGGGCCGCTGAACCCGCCCGAGTAGAACAGGCCCACCAGATAGAGCAGGAGGCCGCGGCGGCAAACGCGTTGCAGCGCCACGCCGCGCCCCGACTCCGCAATGGTCTTCGTGAGGGAGAAGACAATGGAGGCGCCCACCATGAATACGAACAGCGGAAAAATCAGGTCGTAAAAGTGGAAGCCGGCCCACTCGGCATGTTCCAGCTGGGTGGCTAAAAAGTTCGTGGGCCCCGTCGGGTTCATGCGATTGAGCGCCGAGACGAGGGAGTCTGCGCCGAGGATCCAAAACATGTCGAAGCCGCGCAACGCGTCCAGGGACATGAGGCGCTGCGGGGTAGGGGAAGGTGAATTGATTTTCGTCATCGGTGTGATGTTTTGCCAACGGATAGGGCAAAGCGGGCGGCGCTTCAAGCGGAAACAGAATTTGGGGAGTTGCTAGCTTCCAAAGGGTCGATTCGAAGTGGGTGCGGGCAGATGGGGGGGGGGACGCCACAAGTTCTGCGGCCGGAACGCCGCCTTCCGGCGGCGGCCGCGGACGCGGCCTCAGTCCCTGCCGCCTGAAGGCGGCGTTCCGCTTTCCAGTGCCGCACTCATTTTTGATCGCACCGACGGAAAAATTCGTTTCGACGCTGCCGGGCGAACGGGCTAGCTTTCCCGCCACATGTCCGCCGAAACGCAACTCACCCCCATGATGGCGCAGTATCGCCGCATCAAAGGCGAACTGCCGGCGGACGCGCTGCTCCTCTTCCGCCTCGGCGATTTTTACGAAATGTTTTTTGAGGACGCGCAGGCGGGCGCGCAACTCTTGAACCTTTCCCTGACCGCCCGCAATGGGATCCCCATGTGCGGCCTGCCGTTTCACGCCGCGCCCAATTACATTTCCAGAATTCTTAAGGCGGGCCGCAAGGTTGCCATCTGCGATCAGATGGAGGACGCCCGGCCGGGGCAGCTCGTGAAACGTGCCGTCACGCAAATCCTCTCGCCCGGCACGCATTTTGACGAACGGATGCTCGTGGCAGAACGCAATAACTTCCTCGCCACGGTTTGTCCGTCTGGAAGTGATTTCGGCCTCGCGCTGGTGGATTTGACCACGGGTGATTTCAAGACCACGGAAGTTGAGTCGGCGAACGGGTTGCTCACCGAGTTGGAGCGTTTGCGTCCGGCCGAAATTATTTACCCGAGCGAAGCGACGGGCGTCCGCGATTTGTTGCGGGGTTCGTTTCCCATTCTCAACGGGTACGAAGGCTGGGCCTTTGCCTTCGAAACAGCGCAGCATACCGTGCGCGAGCATTTCCAGGTCGCGTCGCTCGACGGCTTCGGCTTGAAGGACCGTCCGGCGGCCATTGGCGCGGCGGGGGGCGCGCTGCATTATCTGACCCAACATCTCCGCCGGGATGCCAAGAGCCTGACGCGTATTTCCTTTTATCAGCGCAGCGATTTTCTCGCCTTGGATTACACCACGCTCCGCCATCTCGAAATCCTGGAACCGCTGTACCGGGACGCGCCGCGCACGGCGTCGCTTTACGGCGCGTTGAATCGCACGGTCACCCCCATGGGCGCGCGCCGTTTGCGCGACTGGCTTTCGCAACCCTTGGCGGCCGTCGCGCCCATTCACCGGCGACAGGAAGCCGTGCTAAGCTTCAGCGAGCAGTCCGTTGGACTCGATGGCTTCCGGGCGCAGTTGGCGAGCGTGCGCGATTTGGAGCGTACGATCGGGCGCTTGAGTTCCGGCTCGGGCAACGCGCGCGACCTGGCGGCATTGCGCCTGGCACTGGAGCAAATCCCCGCGGTGAAGGGAATTCTCTCCTCCCTTGTGGCAGCCGACGTAAGGAGGCTCAATTCAGCAGACCCCTCACCCGACCGACCGGCCACCCTCTCCCCATCCGATGAGGAGAGGGACGGGGTGAGGGGTGCGTCGTTGCTCACGGACCTCACAGCCCAACTCTCTGAATCACCCGATCTCGTCGAATTGATTTCCCGCGCGATCGTAGAGGAACCGCCGCTGGCGGTTAAGGAAGGCGGCCTGATTCGCGACGGCTTCGACCCGAACCTCGACGAACTGCGCCAGGCCCAACGCGGCGGCAAGGATTGGATTGCCAAATTGCAGATGGATGAAATCGCCGCCACGGGCATCACGTCGCTCAAGGTGCGGTTCAATTCCGTCTTCGGTTACTATATCGAAGTCACCCGGTCAAACCTCGACAAGGTTCCGCCGCATTACACCCGCAGACAGACGGTGGCCAACGGCGAGCGTTTCATCACTCCGGAGTTGAAGACCGTGGAGGGCAAAATCCTCGGGGCGGAAGAACGCAGCGTGAAGCTCGAGTATGAGTTGTTCCAGCGACTGCGGGAGGAAGTGCTCGGGCAGCTGGCGAAAATTCAAGCCACCGCCGCCGCGCTGGCGCAACTGGATGTGCTGGCCTGCTTTGCCGAGACCGCGCGGTTGCACGGCTATTGCCGCCCCCAGGTTGGCGATGAGGGAACGTTAAGTATTCGGGATGGCCGGCATCCGGTGTTGGAGCAGCATCTCGTCGAGGAACGCTTCGTGCCGAATGACACGGGGTTGGCAGGCAGCGCGTTTTCTACTCCCTCTCCGCCGCAAAGCGGGGGAGAGGGCCGGGGTGAGGTGGTGCGTTCACGATCCCCTCTCCCCGTCGGACGGGGCGAGGGAGAAAATTTTCCCCAAATCGCGCTCATCACCGGGCCGAACATGGCGGGCAAATCCACCTACATCCGACAGGTCGCCTTGCTGACGCTGCTCGCGCACACCGGCAGTTTTATTCCGGCAGCGGAAGCGCGCATTGATCTCGTGGATCGAATCTTTACCCGCATCGGCGCCAGCGACGATCTGGCGCGCGGACAAAGCACCTTCATGGTCGAGATGACCGAGACGGCGAACATCCTCAACAATGCCACGCCGCGCAGCCTCATCGTGCTGGACGAAATCGGCCGCGGCACGAGCACGTTCGACGGGTTGAGTCTCGCCTGGAGCATTGTCGAGTATCTGCACAACGCGGTCGGGGCGAAGACGCTGTTTGCGACGCATTATCACGAGCTGACCGAACTGGCTCAGCGTTTGCCACGCCTGAAAAATTTCAATGTCGCCGTCCGCGAGTGGCACGACTCGATCGTGTTCCTGCGCAAGATCGTCGAAGGCGGCACGGATAAGAGTTACGGCATCCACGTCGCGCGCCTGGCTGGGGTGCCGAAGGAAGTGTTGGAGCGCGCGAAACAGATTTTGGTAAACCTCGAAGAATCCGAACTCACCCCTGAAGGCAATGTGCGCCCGCCCCGCCGCCAGCCGGAGCGCGACAAACTCAAACAACTCGCGCCAGCGCCGCAGCTGGATTTGTTTGGATCGAACGGAATCAATTCTTGAGCCTCGGTCGGCGTTCGAGTACCAGTCCAGCCAACGGTGACTCAACGATCCACCTCGCTGGCCTTATGAAGAAAATTGCTTTCAAGCTCGCCCTGACCGTTCCATTGCTGTGCAGCGGTGGCCTGGCGCAGGATTGGATTTCATTGTTTGACGGCAAGACGATGAACGGTTGGCAACCGAGCGAGCACCAGGACACTTGGAAGGTGGAGGACGGCCTGCTGGTGTCTCGCGGCGAACGCTCCCATTTGTTTTACACGGGGGAGGTCAGTCATCACGAGTTCAAGAATTTTGAGTTTCAAGCGGAAGTAAAAACCCAGCCCGGCGCAAACTCCGGCATCTACCTCCACACCCATTATCAGGAATCCGGTTTTCCGGCGACGGGCTACGAATGCCAGGTTATCAACTCGAATCCGGAAGTCGCGCCGGGGCAGTACGTCGAACACAAGATGACCGCCAGCATTTATGCGATTCGCAACGTCTGGAAATCTCCCGCGAAGGACAATGAATGGTTTCGCTACCGCGTTGTCGTGCAGGGGAAAACCATGCGCACTTACATCAATGATGAATTAATGACCGAGTATACCGAACCGGAACACGCCTTTCGTCCGAGCGACAAGCCAGGACGATTGCTGGGCGCCGGAACGTTTGCCCTCCAGGGTCATGACGGCGGCAGCGTCGTTTTTTATCGCAACCTTAAAGTCAAACCCTTGCTGGATTCACTCGCTACTCCCGGCTCACCTCCCGATGACCTTGCCTTCGAGGCCAAAATCATTCAGTTGGCGAACGATAATTTCCCGTTGCTGGATTTACACGTCCAACTGAACAACGGATTGACGCTGGAGCGGGCCTTGGCCAATTCCCGGAAATATGGCTATACGTACGGCATCGTCTGCAACGGTCCGCCGCCCGCCGGCTTTCGCAAACCGCCGCAGTCGTTTCTGGGATTACAAATACACGGTTTGAACGCGCTCCATGCCCTGTCAGCGGATGCGCGTGCGAACTTCGACTTCGTGTCGGTGGATGTCCCCACGTTGGCGGCAGGCATTGACAAAATCGAGGAGGGACAGAATTACGTGGATCAACTCATCGGGCACATACAACAAATCGCCGCCACCAAGAGCGTTAACATTGTCGCCAATCTGACGGCGTTGCCGGAATTGCTAAGCAACTATCCGGATGCGTTCTGGAGCTCCGAGCGGATGGATCGAGTTATCCGGGCGATTAAAGCGGCCAACGTGGCGGTGGAAATCAACGACCGGTTAAAACTTCCGAGCGCCGCTTTCATCAAACGGGCGAAAGCTGCCGGAGTGCGTTTCACGTTTGGTAGCGATAACACCGGTCCAAATGACTTGGGCCGACTGTCCTATGGTATCGCGATGGTTGAGGCATGCCAGTTGCGCGCCAATGATCTGTGGTGGCCCTGAAGGCTGGTGGCTTCCGTTGGCGGCCGGCTCGAACTTGCAAAAGCGCGGTGGAATCTCCCACCCGAAGGACTTGGCGAGCGAGTGATAATTCCGTGCGCAAGAGCGCGGCAAAATAAAGCATCTCGCATCCGTCCTCGAAGTCGAAATTTAAGATCAACCTCAAATTCTAACCGTGGGAAAACTCGTTACTCGCTTTGCAGTGAAGTCAGAGACCGTTGCCAGCGCGGCCACCAGGAGTTATTTTTATCGAGCGACAAAACCACCGCCGTGGCGCGGCCTACGATTTGTTTGCGCTCCACCGTTCCCCAATAGCGGGAATCGAAGCTGTCATCCCGGTTGTCACCCATCATGAAGTATTGACCGGCCGGGATGGTCACAGGGGCGACGGTCCGCCGGGCCTGGGCAGCGGGATATCCGGCGACGGCGTGGGTCTGCCCGGGGAGTTGTTCGCTCGCAAACGCGCGGCCCGCCCGGTCGGCGGCCGGAATGTCGCGCAGCAGCTCTTCGGCAAGGGGTTGGTAAGCGACGGGCTGGCCGTTAAGGATGAGTGAATTGTCGCGCAGTTCGAGGGTGTCGCCCGGCAGACCGATGACGCGTTTGACGAGGCGCTTACCGTCGTGCGGCGAGAAGAACACGACGATGTCGCCGCGCCCTGGGTTGGCCCATTCGAAAACGTGTCGCATGGTGAATGGGAACTTGAGATCGTAAGCGAGTTTGTTCACGAAGATGCGGTCGCCCTCGAGAATGGTGGGGTGCATCGAACCGCTGGGCACGTCGTTCCAGTCAGCGAGCGAAGAGCGAATCGAGAAGCCGATCAACAGGACGATCAGCAGCGGGCGGATTTCGCGCCGCCACAACTGGGCGGCTCGCGAACGAATCGCATTGGCCTTCATGGCTGATTCGACACGGCGCGGCGGAGCCCGTTCAAACTGAACTTCGCCGCCGGGTTGGCGGTGCAAGTCGGATCCCCGGTAAACGACCGCCCGGGGCTGCGTGCGGGAAGAAACAAAGGCCGCCGCTGCATTAGTCCCGGATTTATGGATAATTTAAACGGCCCAAACGACTCGGAGTCGGTTGATCGGCCGCCGCGGGCCTTGCAACCTGCGCCGTGCTTTCCGCGGACAGACTGCCTCATTTTTTGATCCGTGGCCGTTACCTTGACGCAGCCGGAAACCAATTTTCGTGGCCGTAGCCGTTTGCCATGGATGGAGTTGGATTGGTTTGGAATTTGCTTCCGATTAGGCCATGCTTTTGCGGTTCTCGCTTTCTTGACCCGAGCGAGAGATTGGGATATCCGCAAGGCTTGGGTGAAAAATCAAATTTGAACGATGAGTGTGATTCTCAAAACCGAGAAGCTGCGCGTGGAATACGCCAGCCGTGAGCTGCGCTCCGGGATCAAAGTTGCGTTGAATGGTCTGGATCTGGAAGTGCGGTCTGGCGAGGTCTTCGGTTTTCTGGGCCCGAATGGCGCGGGCAAAACGACGACCATGAACGTGTTGCTGGGGTTTGTAAACGCCACCGGGGGCGAGGCCCGCTTGTTTGGCGTGGATGTGCGCGAACCGATCGCGCGGCAACGCATTGGCTACCTGCCGGAGTTGACTTATTACTACAAGTTTCTCACCGCCGAAGAGCTGCTGCGCTTTTACGCGCGCATCTTCGGCATCCCGCGCAGCGAAGCCGACCGTCGGATTGAGACGCTGCTGAAACTGGTGGAACTGGAACACGCGCGCGGTCGGTCGATCAAGACGTACTCAAAGGGCATGCAACAGCGTGTCGGCCTGGCGCAGGCGCTGATTAACAATCCCGACTTGCTGATTCTGGACGAACCGACCAGCGGCCTCGATCCCCTGGGGCGGATGAAGGTGCGGGAGATCATTCAACGCCTGAAGAGCGAGGGCAAGACCGTCTTTTTCTCCTCGCACGAACTGGGGGAGGCGGAAACTATTTGCGACCGCGTGGCCATCATTTGTCGAGGCGAACTGAAAGCCGAGGGAAAGGTCAGCGACCTGGTGACGCAACATCAATGCGACCTGGAGAAGCTGTTCCTCAAACTCATCGGCTATCAACCGCAGGAGGTGATATGAATAACGTGCTGGCGATCTCCGGGATCGTGATCAAGGAATTGTACCGCCGCAAAGATTTCTATGTACTGTTCGTGCTCACCGCGCTGATCACCCTTGTGCTGGGGTCGGTGAGTTTTTTCAACGATGCCAAAATCGTCCGCTATCTCAAGGAAATCTGCCTGCTCTTGATCTGGGTGGCTTCGCTGGTGATCGCCATCAGCACGGCGGCCCGCCAGATTCCGGCCGAGCGGGAAAATCGGACCATCTTTCCCCTGCTTGCCAAACCAGTCACTCGCGGCCAGTTCATCCTGGGAAAATTCCTGGGGTGCTGGTTGGCGTGCGGGGTGGCGTTGGTCGTGTTCTATTTGTTTTTCGGCGTGGTGAGCGAGTCCCGGGGGCGCAGCGATTCGTCCACCACCGGCTTGACTTCGTCCGCCGCGACGGAGGGGCATGCAGCTTCCGCCAAAGCGGACGACCATGAGGGTGCGGCCGGCGGTGACGAACATCACGACGACCATGCGGGTACCGAACATTTCTCCGTGCTCTTGAATTACGTTCAAGCCCTCGGACTGCACTGGCTGATGCTGGGGGTGGTGACCGCGATCGTGCTATTAGGGTCGGTGGTCTTTTCCGCCCCGTCCTCCAATATTACAATCAGTTTTATCGGCATCATCGGCATTTTGCTGCTGGGTGAACACCTGAACAAGGTGGCCTTGCGACAGCAGCAGCCCGTGCAGGGCATCCTTTACACCACGTACTTCCTCCTGCCGCATCTGGAATGGTTCGATATCCGTGACCGCGTCATCTACGACCAGCCACCGATTGCGTTCGTGGACTGCGGTCTGGCTGCGCTCTACGCCATCGCCTACACCGGGCTGTTGCTGTTCGTGACCTGGTTTGTCTTCCGGCGGAAAACTTTGACCCTATGAAGTCATGACGCGAGCCGCGCCCCACCTCGTGCTGGCCTTGTTGCTGGCGGTTTGCTTCACGTTGGCGACAACGATTCAGCCGCGTACGCGGGCTTGGAGCGACCGGGCCAAGTCCGGCAATGTATTGAAAATGCTGTTGGGGGATGGCCGACGGATGTTTGCCAACCATTTTTTTGAGCAGGCCGACATATCTTTTCACAGCGGCTATTACCCTTCCATCTTCGATCAACGCGAGCCGGCGGGGAAGAGCGCGATGGCCAGCGGCAAAGATGAGCACGATGCGCACGACGAGGCGGCGCATGCAAAGGCAATGGCGTTTCTCGGTCAACCGCGGGATTGGATCGAGGCGTTTGGTCGCCATTTCCGGATCACGGAGCATACCCATCTGGCGCATGGGCAGGAGCGGGAAATTTTGCCCTGGCTGCGACTTTCCGCCGAACTGGATCCGCAGCGGATTGACACTTATACGGTGGCGGCCTATTGGTTGCGCGAGAAGTTGGGCAAGGTCAAGGAGGCGGAGGAATTCCTGCGCGAAGGCCAGCGGAACAATCCCAACAGTTACGAAATTCTTTTTGAACTGGGCCGGCTTTATCGTGAGAGCTTGCAGAATAACGTCCGCGCCCGGCATGTTTGGGAATTCGCGCTGCGCAAATGGAACGAACAGGATTCGGGCGGAGCCAAACCCGACCCTTTTCAACGGGAACAAATCGCCGTGAACCTGGCTCGGGTGGAAGAGGAAGCCGGTCGATTCGCGCGGGCCATCGAGCTCCTGGAACTGGGTAAGCAAACCTCTCCCAATCCCGCCGCCCTGCAAAAGCAGATTGATGAAATCCGGCAGAAATCCGCCCCGCCGTCCAGCGCTCCGAACGCGCCCGCGTACTAGGCCGGATTCGACGCGTAACCCCAGCGGGTGATCACGCCCGCTTCGGTTTAATCCTCGGCCAATGCGATTGCGCTTTATCTTCATTTTGGAGGTCTGCTTTAATGAGGGCGATGAAACTCCGGCAGGCCACCATTAAGCGGTACACCAAAGAGACGCGCATCACCGTGAGCCTCGCCCTCGACGGGCAAGGCAAGGCTACCATCGAGACTGGCATCCCCTTTTTTGATCACATGCTAACCCTGTTCGCGAAGCACGGGGTTTTGAATTTGAAATTGCGTTGTGACGGCGATCTCGCCGTGGACGCGCACCATACGGTCGAGGATTGCGGGCTGGCAATGGGGCAGGCCTTTCTTCAGGCGCTCGGCGACAAGAAAGGACTTCGGCGCTATGGCGCTGGCTTCCACCCGCAGAACCCTTTCACCGGCGAAGCGTACGTGCCCATGGATGAGTGCCTCGCGCGCTGCGTGATTGATTTCAGCGGGCGACCTTACCTCGTCTGGCGCGGACTAGGGGATCAGGCGTTCAAGAAACTGACCCACGCTGAACGCCAACAGGACCATTCCAGTGCATTCCGCTTTGGGCTGGCTCGCGAGTTTTTTCAAGCTTTCACCAATGAAGCCCGGTGCAATCTACACTTGGAGCTGCTCTACGGCGATGAACCGCACCACATTGTCGAGGCCTTGTTCAAGGCGTTTGCCAAGGCCGTGGATGCCGCTTGCCAGCGCGATCCGCGCATCGCCGGACAACTTCCCAGTACCAAGGGCCGCCTGTAACCCGGCTTGAATAAGCTGTCTCCCGCCCCGTCCAACCCATGGCCGACAAAGATCATTCTGCGACCGACGATGTGGCTTTGGTACGGGCCGCACAGCAGGGCGACATGGGGGCATTCGAGGAGCTGGTCGCCCGGCATCGCGACAAAATATACGCGCGAGCCTACAGCATGATGCGGAATGAGGATGAGGCCATTGATCTTTCCCAGGAAGCGTGGGTGAAGGGGTGGCAACGGTTGGTCCAGTTTCAGGGTGATTCCAGTTTCACCACCTGGATGACGCGGATTACGATCAACCTCTGCTTGGACCAGTTGCGCCGGAAGAAACGCCACCGCACCGAGTCCATCGAGGAAATGGATGAAGAATCCGGTGGCGTTGAACGGCAATTGCCCGTCGTGACCGTAAACCCGACCGAACGACTGGAGCGCGCCGAATTACGGGTGCGGATTGACCGGGCCTTGAGCCAGCTTTCCGCGGCGCATCGAACGGTGATGGTGTTGCACGAGTTCGAGCAGATGGAATACAAGGCCATCGCCAGGACCATGAATTGCTCGATTGGCACCGTGATGTCGCGGTTATTTTACGCGCGGCGCAAGATGGCGGCTTTGTTACAGGATTTGCAGCGGCCGGAGTGAAAGTAGTGCTATGAAACAGGACTTACAGTTGAAATTGCAGGCGTACCTGGATGGGGAATTGCCGGCGGGCGAGGGCAAGACCATCGCCGCCCTGGTCGCGCGCGACGCGGACGCTCGTGCCATGTTGGCCGAACTTACTCATACCCGAAGTGCCCTGGCCGGTTTTGAGTCCGACATCAAGTTGCCGGAGACGCGGGAGTTTTACTGGTCGAAGATCGCCCGCGAAATTCAGCGGCAGGAGACCAAGTCTCCGGAGCGCACGGCGGTCTCCAGCTTCTTTTTTCTCCGGCGTCTGGCAGTTCCTTCGGGCGTGATGTTCGCCCTGCTTCTGGGCGTGCTGGTGGTCAAACAGCAGTTGGGTTTCGATCGCCGAGTCGCAGTCGTGGAGACAGACACGGCGCAGGTCGACGCCGGCACTTTTACCTATCACGACTTCGCCTCGGGCACGACATTGGTTTGGTTGTCGTATCCGGCGGAAAAGGAATTTGCCGAAAGCGGTTCTGCCGATACCATCAGCTGGGAATGAGACCTACTTTCATGGCGGCGTTTCGAGGGGGCGGGCTCGGGCTAGCGCTCCTGCTTTCGCTCTGCGGGCTCGGCGGCGGACGGGTGCAGGCGGCGGACGCGAATTTTGAAGCCCAGCTCATCTGGGCCAGCAACGACAAGAATTCTCCCAATCCTAAACACAAGGAAGTGGATGCCGAGATGCGGCAGCGACTCGGGAAATTGCCGCTGAAATGGGCAAATTATTTCGAGGTCACCCGGAAATCTTTCGCGGTCGCGGACGGCGGCACGAACCGGGTGGTAATGAGTGAGAAGTCCTCCATTGAAGTGAAGCGGCTGGACGCCCTTCGGGTTCAGGTCTTGTTATACAGCAAGAAGGGCGATGTTTGCACCAAACAGACCCAACCCATGCCGAAGGGCGAGATCCTGGTCTTCGGCGGGGAATCACCCAATGCGACCGCCTGGCTGGTGACGTTGAAGCGGAAGAATTGAGATTCCATGGATCGGTTCGCCGGAGCGTGGAGGCCTCGGTTGGCTGACTTCCGGTCGCCCGGACGGAAAATCATTTTCAAACCGGCGAGTTCCGCTAAACTGCCCCTGCCTTTTTAAAATTACCTATGAGCAATGTTCCAACCGATCTGAAATATGCCAAGTCGCACGAGTGGGTGCGGGTCAGTGGCGACTCCGCGGTGGTCGGCATCACCGACCACGCGCAACATGAATTGACCGACATCGTGTTCGTGGAATTGCCGGAAGTCGGGCGGCAGGTCAAGGCGGGCGAAGCCTGTGCCGTGGTCGAGTCCGTGAAGACCGCCAGCGACATCTATTCGCCCGTGAGCGGCGAGATCATCGAAGTCAATCGAGCCGCGGTCGATAATCCGGCCCTCGTGAACTCGGAACCGCACAGCGGCGGCTGGTTCTACAAAATCAAACTGAGCAACGCGATGGAACTCAACTCCCTCCTGACGCCGGAAAGTTACCTGAAGCAGATTGGCGGATAGCCAAATTTGGTACTACACAAGCCAGCTGAAAGGGGTTGCAGGACTGGGCGGCCTAGTCTTTTGCCGATACGACATCCAAGGCTTTTACAAACCGATGAAAACCCGGCTTTTTATAAAACCGTATTGCGGCTGGTGTCACAAAGCCGCCCGTTGGCTGGACGATCATGACGTGGAATACGAAACCCTTGATGTGATGGCCAAAGACGAGGCGTTCGACGAAATGGTAAGGCTTTCCGGCCAGGAACTCGCGCCAGTGATTGACGTGAACGGAGAAATTCTGGCTGACTTCGGGCCGGAAGAATTGGAGCGGTTTTGGAACAAATTGAGTCAGGTGAAAAAATGATGGCCGTCGCATCCACCCCGCGCCCGCGCCTGCCGGAATGGCTGCGGCTCAAGCTGCCCACGGCGGACACGTTCTCTCGCACCCGCGCGTTGCTGGACGAACTTAAGCTCCATACTGTCTGCGAAAGTGCCAAGTGTCCGAACCACTGGGAGTGTTGGAGCAAGGGCACGGCCACGTTTATGATTGCGGGCGACCGCTGTACGCGGGCGTGTGGCTTCTGCGCAGTCAGCACCGCCAAACCCCTGGCCTTGGAAGCCGACGAACCGGCGCGCGTCGCCGAAGCCACGCGGCGGATGGGTCTTAAACACGTTGTCATCACGGCGGTGGCGCGTGATGATTTGCAGGACGGTGGCGCGGAACATTTCCGGCAAACCATCGAAGCGGTGCGCGCCTTGAATCCCGGCATTGCCATTGAAGTGCTGACGCCGGATTTTCTGGATGACGACGCGGCCATTGCGGCCGTCCTCGCGGCCAACCCGCATATCTTCAATCACAATCTTGAAACCGTGCGGCGGCTGACGCCGGACGTTCGCCACCGCGCCACGTATGACCGTTCGTTGAGTGTGTTGCGGAAAGTCAAGGCGAAGCGCGGCGCGGCGATCTATACCAAATCCGGCTTGATGCTGGGCTTGGGCGAACGCGAGGACGAAGTCCTGACGGCGATGGCTGATTTACGCCACGCGAATTGCGACCTCCTGACGCTGGGGCAATATCTCCAGCCGACCTTGAAACATTTGCCCGTGGTCGAGTTCGTGCGGCCGGAGAAATTTGCGGAACTTGGGGCGCACGCTCGGCGGCTGGGCTTTGTCCACGTGGCGAGTGGACCGATGGTGCGCAGTTCCTACCATGCGGACGAATTTACGATGCCTTTAGGGAAACGCTGATTTAATCCGCATGGATTTCTTTTGAACGAGGAGGCTGATTTTCTCGTCTGTGTTGCATGACCCACCAGACCAGTTTCACGCACGCCGAGTTTGCCGCCAAAAAGAAGACCACACGCCGCGAGAAG